>JAIDPP010000042.1 GCA_029062725.1 Muribaculaceae bacterium
CAGCTTGTTAACCTTACTGTAAAGGAAGTAAACGAACTCGCTGAAATCCTTAAGAACGAATATGGCATCGAGCCCGCTGCTGCAGCAGTTGCAGTTGCAGCAGGTCCTGCAGCCGGCGCACCCGCCGCTGAGGAGAAGAGTAGCTTCGACGTTGTCCTCAAGGCAGCCGGCGCAAGCAAGCTCGCAGTCGTTAAGCTCGTTAAAGAGCTCACAGGTCTTGGCCTTAAGGAGGCTAAGGAACTCGTTGACAACGCACCCAGCAACATTAAGGAAGGTCTTCCCAAGGCTGACGCAGAGGGCCTGAAGAAGCAGCTTGAAGAGGCTGGTGCTGAGGTTGAGCTCAAATAAGATTCGTCTTAATCTATCGGTAGGTTAAGAACGCGCCTCAGGTGTCGTTCTTAACCTATTTGCATATAAAAGTCATCTGAGGGGGGATTCGCCCCCTCCGGGTGACTTATTTTTACCAAGTGCCGGAAAATATACGGTTTTTTCAAAGGCTTTAAAGCTTTATTTATTTCTTTTAATCGCCGTTAACACTGCCCGGCATGTGTTTTGTGAGAGAAGTGTAGATTTAACTTTTTCCCAATGTCAGTAAATTTAACCGAAAAACCGCGTGTAAACTTCGCGTCGATTAAGAATCCGCTGCCTTTTCCTGACTTCCTTGAAGTTCAGTTGAAATCGTTCAAGGATTTCCTCCAGCTTGATACTCCCCCTGAAATGCGAAAGAACCAGGGCTTATACAAGGTGTTTGCGGAGAATTTTCCCATTGCCGATACCCGTAATAATTTCGTTTTGGAGTTTCTCGATTATTATATCGATCCCCCGCGCTATTCTATAGATGAGTGCCTGCGCCGCGGCTTGACCTATAGTGTTCCCTTGAAGGCGAAGCTCAAGCTTTATTGCACAGACCCCGACCATGAGGATTTCGATACTACGATCCAGGATGTATATCTTGGGCCGATTCCTTACATGACCGATCAGGGCACTTTCATCATCAACGGTGCGGAACGCGTCGTTGTGTCGCAGCTTCACCGCTCGCCGGGTGTGTTTTTTGGTCAGAGTACACATGCCAACGGGACTAAGCTCTATTCCGCACGTATTATTCCTTTCCGCGGAAGCTGGATCGAGTTTGCTACAGACATCAATAATGTCATGTATGCCTATATCGACCGCAAAAAGAAACTTCCCGTCACAACTCTTCTTCGTGCCATAGGCCTTGAGTCTGACAAGGACATCATACAGATTTTTGATCTCGCCGACGAGATCAAGGTCACAAAGACAGCACTTCAGAATGCTATCGGCCGTAAGTTGGCCGGACGCGTAATGAACTCATATCAGGAGGATTTCGTGGATGAGGATACCGGCGAGGTTGTCAGCATCGAACGAAACACTCTTGTAGTTGATCGTGGCAGCGAAATCACAGAAGATAATATCGATGCCATTCTCGAGTCCGGAGTGAAGACAATACTCCTTGAGCGGGAGAATGTAAGCGCCATCGACTACAGTATCATTTTCAACACTCTCCAGAAGGACCCGACAAATACGGAGATAGAGGCTGTTCAGTATATCTATCGCCAGCTTCGCAATGCTGAACCGCCGGATGAGCAGTCGGCACGCGAAGTGATTCAAAACCTCTTCTTCTCCGAGAAACGTTATGACCTCGGAGAGGTAGGACGCTATAGAATCAATAAGAAGCTCAGCCTCGATACTCCTATGGATGTGAAGGTCCTCACTCGCGAGGATATCATCGCAATCATAAAATATCTTATTGAACTTATCAACGCCAAGAGCGACGTCGATGATATCGACCATTTGAGCAACCGTCGCGTCCGCACAGTTGGCGAACAACTATACAATCAATTCGGTGTAGGTCTGGCTCGTATCTCCCGTTCTATCCGTGAGAAGATGAACGTGCGAGATAATGAGGTATTCACTCCGATTGACCTGATTAATGCCAAGACTATCTCGGCAGTGATCAACACTTTCTTCGGAACCAACGCGCTTTCCCAGTTTATGGACCAGACCAACCCTCTGGCCGAGATCACCCATAAGCGTCGTATGTCAGCCCTTGGTCCCGGCGGTCTGTCTCGTGAACGCGCTGGATTCGAGGTCCGAGACGTACACTATACCCATTATGGACGTCTTTGTCCGATCGAGACTCCTGAGGGTCCTAACATCGGTCTTATCTCCTCTCTTTGCGTCTATGCAAAGATCAACAATCTCGGTTTCATAGAGACTCCCTATAGAAAGGTGGAAGACGGTAAGGTTGATCTTAACAACGACAACGTTGTTTACCTCACAGCCGAGATCGAAGAAGGGAAGACAATCGCCCAGGGAAACGCTCCTGTCAATGACGACGGCACTTTCATCAATCCTAAGGTAAAGGCGCGTCTTGACGCCGACTTCCCTATCGTGGCTCCCGAGGAGCTTCAGCTCATGGATGTGGCTCCTATCCAGATTGCCTCTATCGCAGCGTCCCTTATCCCCTTCCTTGAGCACGACGATGCTAACCGCGCGTTAATGGGTTCAAACATGATGCGCCAGGCAGTTCCTCTGCTCCGCAGTGAAGCTCCCATCGTGGGCACGGGTATCGAAGGACAACTCATCAAGGATTCCCGCACCCAGATTATGGCTGAGGGTCCCGGCGTAATTGAATTTGTGGATGCTACGGTTATCCGTATCCGCTATGACCGTTCAGAGGATGAGGAGTTCGTTGAATTCGAATCAGCCGTTAAGGAATATAAGATTCCGAAATTCCGCCGGACTAACCAGGGAACGACTATAGACCTTCGTCCTATCTGCGAAAAAGGCCAGAGAGTGGAAAAGGGAGATATACTTACTGAAGGCTATTCCACAGAGAAAGGAGAGCTTGCACTCGGCCGTAATCTTAAGGTTGCGTTCATGCCCTGGAAAGGTTACAACTATGAGGATGCCATCGTGCTTAACGAGCGCATGGTGCG
The DNA here is from genome assembly GCA_029062725.1 of Muribaculaceae bacterium. Taxonomy (GTDB): domain Bacteria; phylum Bacteroidota; class Bacteroidia; order Bacteroidales; family Muribaculaceae; genus Lepagella. The sequence goes on from JAIDPP010000042.1 coordinate 2,961, forward strand.
TGAGGATATCCTGACTTCAATCCATGTGGATGAATATAACCTCGAGGTGCGCGAGACAAAACGCGGTATGGAGGAGCTTACCTCGGATATCCCGAATGTCAGCGAGGATGCCACCAAGGATCTCGACGAGAGAGGTATCATCCGTGTCGGTGCCCATGTCGTACCCGGTGATATAATGATCGGTAAAATCACACCGAAGGGAGAGAGCGACCCGACTCCGGAGGAGAAGCTTCTCCGAGCAATCTTCGGCGACAAGGCAGGCGACGTTAAGGACGCATCTCTCAAGGCTTCACCTTCGCTGAAAGGAGTGG
>JAIDPP010000420.1 GCA_029062725.1 Muribaculaceae bacterium
GTATTTTGGAAAATTCATCCAAATTTCTTACGCATGCCGCTCCTCGTCCACTGGCGGTTTGAAGCGGAAACTGACAGCCGGTATTGAGATCAATTCGCTTGGTCCCCCGATCGGCAAGTCCTGCCACAAGCGGCTCAAGTTCCTCCATATTCCGGAAGATCACCTGTGGTATCACCTGATGGTTGCCGTTGAGCTCCGACTGCCAGTCCTTGAGGTCATGCCTACGGAAATCACCACGTTCCAAACGGATGAAAGGAGTGTAATATATATTAGGCTCCCCGCCGTAAATTTCACTGTGGAAATGGCGCCAGGCCGCGTCGGTATGCCCCTGTACCGGGGCAATATGAATTATTTTATTCATTCTATTATAGTTGCTTACCCTTTGGTTGGAAGAAATGCAAACGCAACGGCCGCCATAAGGCAGAGGAATGAGGCTACGTGGTTCCAATGGAGCCGCTCCCCTTGAAAACATATCATCGCCACAACCGTGAAAACCGAAAGCGAGATCACTTCCTGAATAATCTTCAACTGGAATAGAGAGAAAGGACCGCCGTTTTCGTGAAACCCAATCTTGTTGGCCGGGATCATAAAACAGTATTCAAGAAGGGCCATTCCCCATGATACGAGTATAACGATGATGAGAGGCCAGTTGGTTCCTATGCCCATTGTCTTCATTTTAAGATGGCCATACCAGGCGAAGGTCATGAACACATTAGAGATGAGGAGTAGCAATACAGTGACTAATGCTGTTTTCATTTCTTACTTCGATAAATCTGCGCAAAGTTACAATTTTTTGTGTAACTTTGCATTGTTATTCGTTATAATTTTACAGACTATTTCCAAAAGAGGCCTCAGAGCCTCGCAAGTACGATCAAATCAGTGTAATAATCCAATGAAAACAAGAGAGATAATCAAAGATATCCATTATGTAGGTGTCAATGACAGGACTACAGTTAAATTCGAGGAACAATGGCCTCTGCCTTACGGCGTCAGCTACAACTCATATATTGTGAAAGGCGTAGAGAAGACAGCCCTTATCGACACGGTAAAGATTGATGCTGTGAATTCATACCTCGAAAAGATCGGAGGAGAAAAGATCGATTACCTTATCGTCAACCACATGGAGCCTGATCATTCAGGTTCCATTCCCGAGGTGGCAAAGCTCTGGCCTGATATGAAGATCATCTGCAATGCGATTGCCGCAGGCATGATCAAGGGTTTCTGCCATGTTGACGACGACAGCAGGTTTCTGATAGTTAAGGATGGTGACGAGGTTGATCTCGGAGGACTCACTCTTAAGTTCTTCATGACTCCTATGGTGCATTGGCCTGAGACTATGATGACCTACGTGCCGGAGCGCAAGACAATCTTCTCGGGCGACGGCTTCGGTACCTTCGGTGCGCTCAACGGAGGCATCATCGACGATGAGATGGATACGGACATCTATTTCAAGGAGATGTATCGTTACTATTCCAATATTGTAGGGAAATACGGGAAATCTGTTATGATGGCCCTTAACAAACTTAAGCCGCTTGAGATCGAATACATCTGCCCGACCCACGGACCGGTATGGCATAAGAAACTTAACGAGGTTGTCGATATTACTCGCCGTCTTGCTTCTTACGAAAGCGAGCCGGGGGTAGTGATCGTTTACGGCTCGATGTATGGTAACACTACCGAAGCTGTGGAACAAATCGCGGATTATCTGTGTGATGCAGGTGAGAAAAAAATCATCGTCCATAACGCCGCACATTCCGAAATGAGCGATATGATCAGCGATGCTTTCCGTTATGACACGCTTATCGTCGGTTCATGCGTTTATTCAATGCGTCTCTTCCCACCCGTGGAGACTTTCCTTAATGCCATGGAGACACGCGAGATCAAAAACAAGACATTCGGTGCATTCGGAAGTTTCTCATGGGCCAACGGCGTGGCAGAAAAGAAATTCCTGGAATTTTCGGAACGTCTGAAACTCCCCATCGCCGCCACTTTCTCTTTCAAGCACGCCATGAACGACGGCACTGCCCATAATCCGCGCGAATTTGCAGAGCAGATTCTTGAGGCGAGAAAAAATAATCTTTAATTACTGACCTGATAACCGGGGTTAGATTCGGTTCAGCCCGGATCTAACCGGTTATTACGGTTTATTTGATTTACCCGGTTTTATTAAGTAATCCCAACTAAATGTTAGCAGCTATTTTTGATGCAAGCCAGTTCTTTCAATGGTTCATAGAGAATGCCAGCTATCTCTTCGTGTTCATATTCATGGTGATAGAAAGCTCGTTCATCCCCTTTCCTTCGGAGGTTATAGTGCCTCCGGCAGCCTATCTCGCCTGTACAAATGCAGGAGCAGGGAGTGATATGAATATCTTCATGGTCGTGATAGTGGCCACCTTGGGTGCGCTTGGAGGAGCGTTCATCAATTATTACATCGCGCTCTGGATCGGACGTCCCGTCGTCTATAGGTTTGCCGACAGTCGTCTGGGACACGCCTGTCTCATCGACCGTGCGAAAGTGGAGAAAGCAGAGAGATATTTTGATAAGCATGGGGCAATTTCTACCTTCGTAGGGCGCCTGATTCCGGCAATCCGGCAGTTAATCTCGATTCCGGCAGGTATCTCGAAAATGAATATTGCCACCTTCGCGGTGTTCACCTCTTTGGGCGCACTCGTTTGGAACAGCATCCTTGCCGCTTTGGGATACTGGTTGTCGCTTCACGTCTCTCCTCAGATGCTATTCGACAAGATTGAGGAATACAATTCCTATCTCTCATGGGCCGGGATTGGCTTAGGATTTTTATGCCTCCTTTATATCCTCTGGAATGCTTTCAAACCGAGAAAGGAGAACAGTCAGGAAAAATAAATTCATTCATAAAACGGCCCCGGAAATAGAAATACTTCCGGGGCCGTTTTTGTTCTGTGAGTCTATGCAGGACACGATCAGCGGATGAAGAGCATCTCGCGGTATTTGGGGAGTGTCCATATCTCATTATCCACCATCAGCTCAAGCTTATCGATGTGGTAACGGATATCCTCCATCTTGGGAGCTACGGTGTCGTGGTAGGCGATAGCTTTCTCCCTTTCTGTCGTGATCTTATTTGCGCTCCGACGTGCATCAATCATAGCGTCAACCCCGCTCTTTACAGCCGAAATGTGATCACTGATCGATTCGATAGTAGCAAGATTCTGAGACGCGATGCGTTCCGACTTCTCGCCACTGAAGAGCTCCTTGATCTTATACACATTGTCAAGAAGAAGTGACTGATACCTAACAGCCGCCGGAATCACATGGTTGATGGCAAGATCCCCGAGCACACGGCTCTCAATCTGAATCTTCTTAGTGTACATCTCCCATTTCACCTCGTTTCGAGCCTCGATCTCCTTGCGGGTAAGAACACCGGTCTTCTCGAACATCGCCACATTTTCGGGATGAAGATATATGTCGTACATCAAAGGGGCCGAAGTCTCGGTGTCAAGTCCGCGGCGTGCAGCCTCCTCTTTCCATTCATCAGAATAGCCGTTTCCGTCAAACTGGATTGCTCGATGAGCCTTCACGAGCTTCTTCAC
>JAIDPP010000421.1 GCA_029062725.1 Muribaculaceae bacterium
CCGAAGTCGCTTTTCAATATCTTCTCGAGTCGCACGATTGAATCCGTCACCATCTCCCGGGTTATCGCCTCCGGAATGGCCGCTACGGGAAGATGAGTTGTGGCAAGGGCGACTCTCAGGAAGTCATCGAAAAGAATCATCTGGGCCTTCGGTTCCTCCCTCCTCGGCTCTTCCCCTTGCGGGCGGCATTTATCCTCCAAGTATTCGGTATGGCCCGGAAAATGGAAAGTCTCGCTCTGCACCGCGGCCTTATTGATGGGAGCAGTCACTATAAGGTCGATCTCCCCGCCCTTGACCGCCTCTACCGCCGCCTCGAGAGCGGCTACGGCCGCCTCTCCGGATTCCTTTGTGGCAACCCCGGGATTCAGCGGAAGTTCCCCGAGACGTAGATCAACCACATTTATGCGTCCCTCCTTGGCCTGCGATGCGGATTTTACATATTCCACGTTGGGCATCTCCGTACCGTACCGTCCGCGCGCCTCCTCGAACAGCTGCCGCGTGGCGAAAACAACCGGAGTGAAGAGTTCCGGAATCCTTTCATCTGCAAGCGCCTTGACGATGATCTCGTAGCCGACGCCGTTTATATCGCCGTGGGTGATTCCCACTTTTATCTTTCTTGCCATTATTCTCTGATTAAAATTTTCCGATCCTTTCCGGATCAACAAGTTTCAGAAGGTGGAATGTTATTTCTTTGCAGCGAGCATTCCGCAGGCAGCCTCGATATCCTCTCCGCGCGATGCACGGATGGTAGCAGTCACTCCCTTCTGGTTAAGATGGTTTCGGAACATTATCATCCTCTCCTCGCTGCATGGCTGCAGGTCGATGCCCGGGATGGCATGATAGCGGATGAGGTTGACGCGTGCCGGAATATTCCCTATCAGCTTCACCAGCATGTCGGCATGGGCAATGTCGTCATTGACGCCGCGCCACATTATATATTCGAGCGAGAGACGGCGCTGATGGCTGAAATCATACCCGGCGAGCGTCCGCATGACGCTCGAGATCGGGAAAGCTCTCTGGGCCGGCATCATGGATTCGCGCTGCGGAGTGTCGGCGCTATGCACGCTTATTGCCACATGCACCTGTGTGCGGTCGAGCAGTTCCTTAAGCTGCGGGAGCTTGCCGACTGTCGAGACCGTGATTCTCTTCGGACTCCAGCCCAATCCCCAGGGGGCGGTCAGGATCTCGATAACACGTTCCACCTCCTTGAAATTGTCAAGAGGCTCACCCATACCCATGAAAACCACATTGGTCAGCGGGTTCATCGGCTCCTCTCCTCTGCCCGGTGCCGGCGGTATCGACAATATCTGGTTGATGATCTGGGCGGACGTAAGGTTGGCTTTGAAGCCGAGTTTACCGGTGGCGCAGAAATAGCAGTTCATCTTGCACCCGGCTTGACTCGATACGCATAGCGTGGCCCTTTCCTTGTCGGGGATATAGACTGATTCCACAACGTTGCCGTTACCGACATTGAAGAGATATTTCACCGTGCCGTCGGCCGACTTCGTGCGTCGTGACGGAGCTTCGCGTCCGATCTCGTAATTGGCCGCGAGCCATTCCTTGTTCTTTTTCGATATATTGACCATCGACTCGAAATCGGTCACCTTCTTATCGTAGAGCCATTCGGCAAGTTGTTTCCCTACGAATCTGGGCATCTTCCCTCTCAGCGCCACTCCCTGAAGCTCATCGAGGGTCATTCCTATCAACTTCGGCCTGTTATCCTGTTTTTCCATGACTTTTATTTTTAATGGAGCCGTCCCGGGGCTCGCAGCCACATAAAAAAACGGCAGAAAGGCGGACTTAATCGCGCACTCCTGCCGGTCTGTCTGCTTCACCTACAAAGTTAACATTAATTCCCGGAATTAGAAAAAGTATAATCCACTTTCGGCTTTTCATTTCGGTAAATCGGCATGACCATGCCTGTATGGGAGCCTATGAAGGTAGGGTCGGAAATATAGTAGCGGTCTCCTCCATAGGTGTAGGATGTTCCCTCCACGTCGCTGTCGAGTCTCACTGTGGCGGCTTCGTGGCCGGGGAAGGATATCAGCTGTGCCTCCCGTCCGAGGGCGTTCCAAAGGAAGGTTGTATAGAAAATGGCACGGTCCTCGCAGTCATTCTTCGGGTAGTAGAGGGTTTCCTCGATGAAGTAGGGCTTCTCAAATCCGTGGTTCTCCTCATCCGTGGCATAGTCGAACACACTCTGCGTGAAACCCAACAAAGCCTCAACGGCCTTGTCGCCCTCCATTCCCTGTAGCTGCTCCCTGATCTGACGGGCGAGTTCGTGGCGGAGAGCCGGGTCAGGAGAGGAAACTGCGTAGTCCCCTATCGGCATCTGCGGGTAACGGTAGAGGATGGGCATAAGGTTTTCGTTGACCTCTCCCTTAAGATGTATCGGTCCGTATTCCAATTCAAAAGACTTCGCCTTTACCGGAATGTTGAGCTTTCCTATCACCAAGTCGAGCTTCGAACCTTTATCGGCATCTTTAGGAAGCGTGCAGGTCTTTATACCCTCGGTAGCCAGCCTTCCGTAATCGAAACCGTCGGGTGCGAAAACATAATATTTACCCTCCGGCATCATAATATAGTTTCGGGCGTAGATGGTCTGTTTGAAAGGGAGAAGTAGCAGTGGCGCTCCGCGGCCGGTCATCGCGACGCGCGCGTCATATCCGGCATGAGTCAGGAGATAATGGATAGCCGAAATCTTCGAGGAGGAATCGGCCTGAGGGAACTTATCCCCTATATAGGCCTCCATGAGCATGTAGGCCAGATAATCGTTAAGACCCATTTCCCTTATCTTCTTCTGCAATGCGGGGAGCACCTCGGATCTGACCTCCTCCCGGTCGAGTGCTTTCCATTGGGCCGCATAATCGGAGGGAGTAGAAAGTCTCGCGGCGATATTGAATTCTATCTCCGGCACCGTCACCGGCAGGCCATAAAAACCGAATGTCTGCTCGCCCCGGCTCTTAGTGGGCCTTGAAGGTCCTGACGGGGCTGTTTCACTTTCTGGCCTCTTACCCTTCGCCTCCCCTTTTTCAACAGGCAATGGCTTCGGAGGGGTTGCCGGGGCTTCGGACCCGGATGGGAGACGCCCCGGGCGCGACGGGTGTCCTACGCTGGGGACACTCGTCGGTTTAGGGGTCTTGTCGCGGCGTTCGGCGTTGAGACTTTGGTATTCATGCCACTCCCCGTTGAGGAAATCCGCATAGTTGTCGAGAATGGTCTTGCGGAAATTCTGATAACCGCTCAGCACTTCCTTCCTGAACTCATCGAATGACCTGTGCTTTTCCTGAGCGGACGCTTCAGGAGCCGCGGAGACCGCGACAAGACTGACCAGAACCGCTGTTATCGTTCTTCTCATACTCTCTTTCCTATCTTTAGGGTTATGGCTGACTGATTCTATTACTCAAATCCCTCTTTTACAAAACCGGAGATTTTGTCGCCCAACTTCTGGGCGGCCTCGGAAGCC
>JAIDPP010000422.1 GCA_029062725.1 Muribaculaceae bacterium
GCATCTTCTCCCTCAGCGAAATCATCAGCCGGTTCCTTATCTCTTTATTGCCCGAGAGCATCACTTTGGTATTTGCCGGAGAAAGATTCCATAGCCGCATGAAGTTTTCGACCCGCTCCTCGATTCCGGAGACAGACCCAAACGGATGGGTGGCTGCGAAAAGAAGCCGGCGCCCATCAAAGGCGTAATAGTCGGCTTCATCTTCACGAATATCTACATACAGACGCGGCATATCCGAAAGCTGGTCGGCGAATTTGCGCACCGCCAACGACTGCTGGCACCATGTCCGCGCCCCGGGGAGGGTCCGTCGGATGAAGGGATGAAGACCGGGGACGAGCGTGTAAAGACAAAACATCCCGTTAACTTCATCTATGAATATATCCTCCTCAGCTGCCGGATAGACCATGTTGTAGAGGTCGGTCTCGTCGCGGTCGGGATATTCGGCGCCTGAATCGGCGGGTTGAACCGCCTCTTTCGGCACCCACAGAGCCTTTGACGTGTTGACCACAATCTCCGTTGAGAAATCATCAAGGAGCTGCGGATGGTCATAGACGGTATCCTCTATGCGTTTGAGGAGTTCCTTATCATCTGCCTCCCACTCCTCGTGGAAAAGAGTGATGAGCGGCTCCATGGGATCCTCTTCGCTTTTAAGATAGGCCGACATCCCAACCTTTGTGATTTGGATTATCAGCCTCCACTCGGCGGTATCGTCGATTCTTACAGCCCTATATGTTGATGATATCTCTTCCACTTGCAGATGTTGTTGCTTTTAATCTACAAATATAACCTTTTTTATTCTAATATGCTTTCTTTTTAGCGAATTTATTGATAAATATGAGGGCTAATGCCCCTCCACGGATAAACAGATAGGCTTCAAAAGCAAACCAGAGAAGATTGTTGTTAAGTGTCAGACCCGAAAGGAAAAGCAGCATAAAGAAGACACCGGCCCCGGCTATCGTGACCCACATCATGTCGCGGGTCTTGGTAAGGCCAACGAAAAGACCGTCAAAAATAAAGGCGGCTACTGTTACGGGTGGTAACAGTAGAATCCATAATCTGTAGCGGGAAATCTCCCTGACTACCGATTCGGTATCGGTAATAAGTGAGGCTATCCTCCCGCTTCCGAAATAATAGATGGAGAAAAAGAGGAGCGCCATAACCCCTCCCCATACACATAGCCGCCGCATGGTCCGGATGACCATATCCCTCTTCCCGGCTCCGCTGAATCTTCCTGCGAGAGCCTCCCCGCTGAAGGCGAAGCCATCCATGAAATAGGAGAAGAAGAAAAAAAACTGCATGATGACAGCATTGGCCGCTAACGTTAGCTCCCCAAGCCGGGCGCCAACGGATGTGACCGTCAGAGTTACGGCCATGATGCATGAAGAGCGGATGAAGAGGGCGGCGTTGACCGAGAAGAACTCGCTCCATTTTATCTTCCCCTTTTCCGAGGGAGTTCCTGAAGGACTTCCCTCATTCTTCACTTCAATTTCTCTCTCCATTTTCCGGAGCCTGGAATATCCCCACCCCACGGCGATCGCGGCTCCGATCCAGTTTGCGCTCAGCGTTCCGTAAGCGATCCCCTCAAAACCCATACGGAGAGCGAAGGCGAGAAAGATACTTGAAATTATATTGATAATATTGGTGGTGATTGCGATGGTCATGGGCACGATCGTGGTCTGAAGGCCTATGAACCATCCGCTGACGGCCATTATCGTGAGTTGCGCCGGCACCCACCACACCCCTATCCTGAAATGGTCTGACGCCACCCCGGCCGCTTCCCCGTCTGGCGAGATGAACTGCTGGTGATA
>JAIDPP010000423.1 GCA_029062725.1 Muribaculaceae bacterium
CCGGAGTGCCGGTAAAGTCATAACTGGCCCAGAGACGCGCTCCCCTCACATCCTTCCAATGGTCGGCGAGGGATTGCAGACCGTTGTCAAATTCATGGTTTCCGAGGATGCGGATGTCATAACCCATCATATTAAAGAGGGGGTATTCCACATCTCCCTTGAAATAATTGAAATAGAGCGTGCCCTGAACCATATCGCCGGCATCAACAAGTATGACATTCTTATCGGCCTGCCTCACGGAATCGATTATTGCCTTTCGGGGGAGAATCCCTCCGGTTCCGTCAGGGGCAATATCTATATTGGAATGGGTATCGTTCGTATGCAGTATTACGAGTTTTTCCCCCGTAGCGGTCATGCCGAGTGCCAGTATGGAGGAGAAAAGAATGGTTTTGAATATATGCTTCATAAATCGGTCAGACGTTTTAGAGGTGATTCTAACAGGCTCGCACCCAAAATAGCAGCACTAAAGGATGAAGCTGTTTTATGCAAATTAACAAAATTCGCGTGTAAGCAAAGAGAGGACGTCGCCCGCAGGGCGGTGCTCGGTGCATAAGGCACTTTGACTTACCGCAAATTTAAAAAATTCGCGTGTAAGCAAAGAGAGAACGTCGCCCGCAGGGCGGTGCTCGGTGCCTAAGGCACTTTGACTTACCGCAAATTTACTCATAAAAATCCTTATTTACAAATTAAAGAATCCATCATCGGCCCATAATATAACCGCCGGTTTCCTGCTTGTGGAAACCGGCGGCTTAATAAAGACGGCATACAGCCGTAATCATAGCATATCAGTCAATAGTAAAAATCCTTCCGATGTCGGGTCGGATTAATACTCGATAAGGTTTTCTCCTGTCATATCGGACGGCTTACCTATCTCCATAAGGTGAAGGAGCGAAGGTGCCACATCGGCAAGACGGCCGTCCTTAACCTTGGCGTCCTTATGAGCGCCGATATAGATGAAAGGAACCGGATTGAGTGAATGGGCTGTATTGGGAGTGCCGTCCTCGTTTAGAGCATGATCGGCATTGCCGTGGTCGGCAATGATGATCGACTCATAGCCGTGGGCCTTGGCTGCCTCCACTACCTTCTCCACACACTTATCGAGAGTTTCCACAGCCTTCTGGATAGCTGGATAGACGCCAGTATGGCCAACCATGTCACCGTTCGCGAAATTCACAACGATGAAATCATATTTCTCGCTGTCGATGGCCTCCACAAGTTTCTCCGTGACCTCTGGAGCGCTCATCTCCGGCTTGAGGTCGTAGGTAGCGACCTTTGGAGAGGGAACAAGAATTCGGTCCTCCCCCTCGAAGGGAGCTTCGCGGCCGCCATTGAAGAAGAAGGTAACATGTGCGTACTTCTCTGTCTCGGCGATATGGAGCTGTTTCTTGCCATTCTTCGAAAGATACTCTCCCAATGTGTCGGGCACATCCTGCTTGTCGAAGAGGATATGCACATCCATGAATGAGTTGTCATAGGGAGTCATGCAGTAATATTGCAGCCCGGGAATAGGCTTCATGCCATCTTCCTCATGCTGGGTCAGCACCACAGTAAGCTCCTTGGCACGGTCATTACGGTAGTTGAAGAAGATCACCACATGGC
>JAIDPP010000424.1 GCA_029062725.1 Muribaculaceae bacterium
CCCATCCCTGTCCGGTTATCCTTTCCTCCCCCGGGGATGCCCCCGGGGGATATACGCGGGATTAGCCTCCCTTTCGGAAGGTTGTCCCCCTGACAGGGGTAGGTTGCATACGTGTTACTCACCCGTGCGCCACTCGCCGGCAGGGAGGAGCAAGCTCCTCCCCCCGCTGCCGTTCGACTTGCATGTGTTAAGCCTGCAGCTAGCGTTCATCCTGAGCCAGGATCAAACTCTCCGCTGTTAAAATATATCGCTATATTTCTTTTTGCTTTGTTGTTGTAGATCCGTGGCCGCTGTTTTCTTTATTAAGGATAAGATTGACGGAACCATGTTCCTTGTCTCTCTTGTCTCGTCTCCCCCAAGGGAGCGAGACGCTGCTTGTCCTGTGACAGAATTTCATTGTGCTTTATGCTCCCGGGAACCGTTACGACCCTTCCGTAGAAAACCGCCGATTTCCCGTTTGCGGTTGCAAAATTATAACAAATGTTTACGATATGCAAGCTTTTCCATAATTATTTTGGATTTTTTCTCCGCATAAACGTTTATCTTTTTGAAAATAAGATAAATCAATAAATGTTAAAATATATTTGGTTTTGTTAACAGTAAATACTTATGAATAAAGGAATCGCTTGATACTGCGTTTTGGAGTTTTCTCGAACTCCTCATCAAAGATCCGGAACTCCTTTACCTTAGAATAGGCCGGGATATCCTTATTAAGAGTTTCGATATTCTGGGCCATTATCTTCTCCACCTTCTCCCGATCGTTTCCTGCCTGCATGGCGGCGTCGAAGTCGGGATGAATCAAAGCCACTATGTTTCCATCTTTCTCAATTATCAGCGATTCGTTGACGAAAGGAAGATTATTGAGCTTTGCCTCGATCTCCTCAGGATAGATATTCTGGCCTGACGGACCGAGAATCATTGTCTTGGAACGCCCTAAAATATAGATGAATCCATCTTTGTCAATGATTCCGCGGTCGCCGGTATCCATCCAGCCTCCGTCGCGCATTACCTCAGAGGTGGCCTTTTCATTCTTATAATAACCCTGCATGACATTGGCGCCACGAACCTGAATGTTTCCCGGAATGGTCTCCGGATCATCCGAATCTATACGGATCTCCATGCGGTCAACGATCTTACCTACGGAATGAGGCTTTGTTTCCTCGGAGGAGGCGTATGAAATCAACGGCCCGCACTCCGTCATGCCATAACCCACGGTCAGAGGGAAATGAATCCTGGTAAGGAACTGCTCTACATCAGCGTTAAGCGGCGCTCCTCCCACAATGATCT
>JAIDPP010000425.1 GCA_029062725.1 Muribaculaceae bacterium
TTACCATTATCTATCGTTTGTCAGAGTCAAGAATGTCCTGGGACGTCCCGGCCGTGAACTCGAACTTTCCGACTCTCTACTCGAACGTTCTTTTCAGGCTTTGATGAGTTCCGACACAACCAACCTTGAGTTTGGCTGGGAGACATCTTTCGGACAGACAGAGGAATTTGCCTACCGAATGTCGGTCAAATCACGTGTAACACCTGTACTGACTACCCGCTCCTTTGAAGCCGACGGCGTCCGTTTCACGGTCAGCAACGACCGCATCACTCTCGCCGGAGCCTCGGTCCGGGGGGGAGGTCAGAATATTCTTCCCCGGAATATACTCGATTGGCACGGAGTAGAGATATACATGGAGAATCCGAATAAATACCAGATATCTCAGTATTCCACGTTGTCTAAATGGAAGGAATGGTGGCGCAAGGTAGAGACAGGTCTTTTCGAGAGTCCATCCGAACCTATAAGAAAGAAGGCTTTAAAGATGGTACCGGAGGTAGGGACTGATGTTATCGTGCGTGTACTCAGGCAGGACGAACAAAACCGTTTCTATTGCCGAATCGAGGACGACAGCTACTATGGCGAGGGATGGCTCGACGTCTATGGAAAGGGTGCTTCAACGGGTCTCTTCCACTATGAACCCTTCCTGGACCTCTCGAGCTTCTATTCCGACGGCGATCCCCTTCTGCTCAGGGTCAGAGTTAACGCCGTGCAGAACGCCAATGAGGAGACGCCGAGATTCATGTTCGACGCAATGGGATATCTTGATGATTTCGTGAGGGATAATTGTGAGTATGATGCTCGTTACAACTGCAAGCTTATTTATCACGATACGGCCAATAAGGTGATAATGGGTGTTACAGAGGTTGGCTTCGGCGTTTTCGTGCCTGAGGCATCGACGGAAACGGAGTATGGCATAGGTGATTGCGTGACTATCCGACTTACCGATACCAGCAACGGCAAGCGAATCCAAGCCGAGGTGACAGGACATGCGGATGAGGATGTGGATGTCAAGACCGCTGCCGAATCGCTTCTTCTAAGCTATTCCGATGAGCAGACATATCAAGAGTCGGCCGACGAGCTGGCCGAAGAGGCGATGTCTGTTTCGGAAGACCAGTTCGAACCGGCGCAGATCAGACAGCTCATTCATATCCTCGACCATAAATCAATTCTCGAGAGCAACCGTGTGAAGGCTTACGGATATATAAGTATCGCCATAGTTCTTGCACGCATGGCGGGAGATGAGACAATGATCGATTATCTGCGGCAGAGGCAAAGGATGATATGTGTGCTTGATGATTTCGGGAAGAATGGAAAAGTCGATGAGGATGAGATCCGGAACCTTAGTGATCAGAATGCCGACCAGATAGAACGTTTCCCGCTTCTGAAGCAGAAGCTATGCCAGATTCAGATCGTAAACAGTATGGGCAAGCAGGAGAACAACGAGTATCTCTGGAACCTCGTCGGACGTTACAATTCGGGCCATATCATCGGGAAGCTGGCGCGGTTGATGCTTTCCTACAATATGGCCGACGGTTTCGGACTCCAATCTCACCGAGAAGAGATAACAGATCAGATAAAGAGTCTCCTCAACATCAATGTGAAACTGCCTAAGATTTATTCCTTCGGCGAGGAGGGTCAGCTTGTAGAATTCAAAAGTTCGATCGTCTTTCCTCCCGGCAACGGCATGAAGGCCGATATTCGGACCCAGACGTTCAATATCCTGAAAGTGATCAACGGCATGGTCAATTCCTACGGAGGCACACTCTATTTCGGCGTATATGATACCGGGACGGCCAAGGGTCTGGAGGACGACCTTCCTTTCTTCGACGGAAGTCAGGATAAATTCAAGCTTTACGTCAGGAACCAGATTCGTCTTGCAATGGGTAACGCTGTCAGCGCAGGTATTGTCGAGGATACACCGGATGCGGGCAACCATTGGATATATTCCGTAAAGGTTCGGCCCTCGAAGGAACCGGTAGCCATGCAGTTCAACGGTATGATCTATTATTTCTTCCGCGAGGGAAGTTCCACATATCTCTATGAGAATCTGGAAGAGGTCAAAAGAGTTATGGACGACCGACGTCTTGGCGATTACAACATGTCGGAGGCCGACATGCTGGCTGAAAGCGAGACTGGCACAGTCAGGGAGGTGGAAACGGCTGAGACGAGGAAGCCTCGTCGTAAAAGCGTCGGAAAGGATACGAAGGCTATTGCCACTGGGATGCGTCGCCGGAATGTGATTCAGGAGTGGGAAGAGGATTATGGTGTCGATGTGTGTGGCTATTTCCGCATCAAGAAAGCAGGGGAATGGTGCCATCTGGATGATACCGGTTATGAGGACAACCTGATAACGGTGGCCATCAATGAGAAGGAAAGGAACGGCAGCATTGTACTGGTATATGAGGACGGTGAAGTGCAGCGCATACCTGTTGCGGAAGTTCTACGTAAAGATCATGGCAGGCCCGACCGTATGCGGACTGATAAGCTCCCGGTGTTCGTATGTCCTGTGAAGGAGGATTCGGCTTTGCTCGTGGCTTTCGACGATAACGATGGCATCAACTACATGCGAATGGACGATATCTCGGGGTATCCGGCCGGGCGGCTTACGGATGAGGGTCGAAGGATAATCGACATAAACATGGGAGGAGTGACTGCCTGTGAGATAGTGGATAGGGATTCCGTGCATAAGTTCAGCAAGATCCATAACCTTAACCGCCGTAATTTGGGAACACGTACTGATCATATATATGAAAAGTCGCTGATAGAGGCGGCAAAAGAGTATGGTGTGATATAATTAGCCTGAAAAATTCGTGCCGCCGGTTCAGCATACAGCAGGAACCGGCGGCTCATTATATAGGATCCCTTCAGGATTTCGAATAAAAACGTCTCATGCGGTTATGAGGTAAGAAAATCATCCTCTTCTGGAACCTGCTCTCAGAGGTTCTTCAGGGTTGAGATGGCGTGCAGCGGATCTTTGGCTCCGAAGATATATGATCCGGCTACAAGACAATCGGCGCCGGCTTCGGCAAGACGCTTTCCTGTCGCGGCATTGACTCCTCCGTCAACCTGAATCTTTGCCTTTGAGCCGGTACGGTCTATGAGAGCCCGGAGCTCGCGCACTTTATCGATTGAATGTTCGATGAAGGGCTGGCCGCCGAATCCTGGATTGACCGACATTATAAGTACCAGGTCAACGTCGGTAATGATATCCTGAAGCATCATCACCGGAGTGGCGGGGTTTATGGTCACCCCGGCCTCCATTCCTGCCTCGCGGATCTGATAAATCGTGCGGTGAAGATGACGGCAAGCTTCCTGATGGACGTTCATAATGCGTACTCCGAGATCACGAACCTGCGGAATCCATTTGTGGGGCTCGACGATCATCATGTGGGCGTCAAGCGGTTTACGGCATAAATGGGAAACCATCTTGATAATCGGAAAGCCGAATGAGATGTTGGGCACGAACACTCCATCCATCACATCGAGATGAAGCATATCCGCTTCCGAATTGTTGATCATCTCTATGTCGTCGGATAGATGAGCGAAATCGGCTGAAAGAAGAGAAGGTGAAACTTCCATAATCTTATTTTTAGGTTGTTAAAGTTAAGTGTTATTGCATTATTCTTTTCCAGTGTTAGTATATGCGTGAAGGAGGGCTATTTCTCCCCGATCATTTTCAGGAAATCATTTTCCGAGACTATGGGGATACCGAGCTGCTCGCATTTCTGAAGTTTTGCCGGCCCCATGTTCTCGCCGGCCAGGACGAAGGATGTCTTTTTTGAAATACTTCCGACATTCTTACCCCCCTCCCGCATGATAATATCCTTATACTCGTCTCGGCTATGATGGTCGAATGTGCCTGAAATAACAATCGACTTTCCATCAAGTGAGTTTCCGGAGGGAGCGAGATCCTCTTCCGGAATCGAGAGTGTAACACCGGCGGCACGGAGTCGTGCCATATTCTCCATATTTACCGGCTCTCGGAAGAACTCGTAAATGTTTTTGGCAATAATTGGTCCTATATCCGGAATTGCCGCCAGATGTTCGAGATCCATTTCCATAAGCGTATCTATATCCTTCACGGACCTTGCGAGACGTTTTGCAGTGGTCTCGCCGACATTAGGTATGGAGAGGGCATAGAGTACGCGGTCAAAAGGCACCTTTTTGGAATCTTCTATACCTGTAATAATTCTTTTGGCAGTCTTCTCTCCTATGCGGCCAATTCCAATGAGTTTCTCCTCCGTCAGGTCGTACAGGTCGCCGATAGTGGAGACAAGACCTGTGGCATAGAGGAGTTCGGCTGTTTCTTCCCCGATACCGTCGATATTCATCATGCGGCGTGCGCAGAAGTGTTCGATACGTCCCGTAATCTGTGGGCGGCAGCCATACTTGTTGGGACAGCACCATGCCGCTTCACCGAAGATACGTGTAAGAGGGGTTCCACATTCAGGACAATTTTTCACAAATTCCACTTTCTTCGCCCCTTCGGGACGAAATGACTTTTCGACCCCAGTGATCTGAGGAATAATCTCTCCGGCCTTTTCCACATAAAGATAATCGCCCTCATGGATGTCGAGCTCCTGCATGATATCGTCGTTATGGAGGGATGCACGTTTCACTATAGTACCGGAAAGCTGCACCGGCTCCAGATTAGCTACAGGAGTCACGATTCCCATTCTTCCGGTTTCAAAAGATACAAAACGCAGAGGCGTACAGCCTCTTTCCGGATTGAATTTGAAGGCTACCGCCCAGCGGGGGGATTTTGCTGTATATCCCAAGTTGAGCTGCTGGCGTAGGGAATCGACTTTGAATACCAACCCGTCGGTCGGAACGGGAAGTTCCTTGCGATGTTCGTCCCAGTATGAAATATAGTTATCGACATCCTCCAGGGTG
Organism: Muribaculaceae bacterium; assembly: GCA_029062725.1. Lineage (GTDB taxonomy): Bacteria > Bacteroidota > Bacteroidia > Bacteroidales > Muribaculaceae > Lepagella. Next base: position 4,894 of record JAIDPP010000425.1, read on the forward strand.
TGGAGGCGGGCCATAGCTTTGGAGACTTTAAATCCCCATTGTTCGGCGATTGCCATGTTTTCGTAATGGGAGTCGGAGGGAAGGTGGTCAGAGAGGAGATAATAGAAGCGGGCGTCAAGATGGCGTTTTGATACCTCGCGCGGATCCTGCGTCTTGAGAGTACCGGCGGCTGCGTTGCGCGGATTGGCGAAAAGCGGCTCCTCGTTGTAAGCCCTTTCGGCATTCAGCTTCTCAAACACCTCCCAGGGCATCAGAATCTCACCCCGGATCTCGAACTCATCAGGCCAATCGCCCGGAAGGAGTTGGAGCGGGATGCTGCGGATGGTCTTTACGTTGGCCGTCACATCATAACCCCGGGTCCCATCGCCGCGGGTCACGGCACGCACCATACGTCCGTTTCGGTAGATTATTGAGATAGACGTGCCGTCGAATTTCATCTCGCCGACAATCGAGAATCCCTCTTCCCCTATCGCTTTGCGGATCCTGTCGAACCATTCATCGACCTCTTCAATGGTATAAGGATTTGCATGCGACATCATCGGGCGCTCGTGAAC
>JAIDPP010000426.1 GCA_029062725.1 Muribaculaceae bacterium
GTTCCGGCATAGGCAAGACCGGAAAGCATGAGCACGCCGGTGGCGAGCAATGATGCGTAGGTTTTAGTCATAAAAAAATAAATTTGGTTATCCTTTGGCAAAGATAAGAAAATTTATTTTACAATGGGTAATATTTTGGCTGAAAAATAAATGTTTTTTAACAATTTTGGCAAAATGTCAGGTATTGTCCGGGAAATGCGGAAGGCGCAGGTGACAACGGTGGATAAATGCTCAACGGTAGTCTTTGAGAATTTCGCGCAGGCGTTTGCGGGTGATAAATATGCGGCTCTTGACAGTGCCCAGGGGCATGGTCAGGCCATCGGCTATCTCTTCATACTTGTAGCCGGCGAGGTGCATCGTGAAGGGCTCGCGATAGTCTTTCGGAAATCCCTCGATGAGTGATGATATCTCCGACATGGCGTAGCAGCTTTCGGGGGTATCGCTTACCGCTTCCTGCGACATGTTGATGTGGTAGGAGTCTTCTGTGGTATCCACGATGGTGTTCTCACGCGTGTCCTTGCGGTAATTGTTGATGAAGATGTTGCGCATGATGGTCAGCATCCAACCCTTGAAGTTGGCGTTGTCAACAAACTTGTCTTCGTTGTTGAGCGCCTTGAGGTTGGTTTCCTGCACGAGATCGCGGGCCTCCTCACGGTTAAGGGTCAGCTTGAGGGCGAAAGAAAGAAGATTGCTCTGCATGTTGAGCACGGCTGACCGGAATGTCTGTTTTGCGTTCATTAAGTCTATTGTTTGCCGGGCGGCGCAATGCGCCGTAGATGTTGATGTTCAGGTTGAAATTACGGAAACTCCGGCGTGACGCAGAGCGCATTCCGTGATCCCGTTATTGCGCTACAAAGATAAACATTTTTTTTGATTTCCGCGCAACTTTCGGCGGGGAAAATTGTTATTGTTACATTTTCTTGATTTTTTCCACTCTCACCAGTTCGATGCGGGTGGCCGACATCTCAAGCACGGTGAAGCGCAGGCCCTCATCCTCGAAAGTCTCGCCTGCGGAGGGAAGGGCCCCGAGCCGGTCGATGATGTATCCGGCAAGGGTGTGGTAGTCATCGGATTCGCGTATGCCGAGACCGTATTCCTCGTCCAGGCTCTCTATCTCAGCGCGGCCCGCTATTTCGTAGACTCCCTCCGACACCTCGCGCACAAGCGGCCGCGAGCGGTCATGCTCGTCTTCTATTTCGCCGAAGATCTCCTCCACGAGGTCTTCGAGAGTGACGAGTCCGGCCGTGCCGCCGAACTCATCTATCACTATGGCCAGCGATCTCTTTTCGCCCAGCATGCGCGACATCATCTTGTCGGCCAGCATAGTCTCGGGCGTGAAGATGACCGGCTTGAGGCAGTCGCGCCAGTCGCGGTCGGGATTGAAGAGTTCCGCCACATGGATATAGCCCACCA
>JAIDPP010000427.1 GCA_029062725.1 Muribaculaceae bacterium
GCTTCCAATGCTCCGGCAGGATTATTCCGTTTCAACCTGATTTCTGCGAGGTTTGACCAGAGCAGCCAATTGGCTTTATTAGCCGGCCGTAATTGGAGTGCGGCGACCGTCGTTTTCTCAGCTTCCTCCCAACGATGGTTGGAAGCATAGCACTCTGCCGAGTCGATCAGCGCTTCATATTTTTCTTCGATTGACAACAGACTTTCTTCAGCATCCGCATTAACCCACGAAAAGGCAAAGGTCAGGAATAAGAACAAGGGGCAAAGCGATTTGCCCCTTGTATATTCATATTTGTTATGTTTCAGTCTCATTTGCTATTTTGAGTCTTATATCTTTCAATTCCCGAGCGAAGGAAGTTCAGATATTTTGGAACGTTCTCATCGTAACTATAAGGTTGCGCGATCGGTTTACCGTTGTTATCTACCAGAACATAATATGGCTGTGCATTAGCACCGAATTTATTTCTTTCAAGATAGCTCCACTTATCTCCGTAAGTTCTTAGGGTGCGTTCAGTTCCATCCTTTTCTGTCACTTTGATCGGTTCCGGAAGAGGTTTTTTATCATCCACCATCAACGTAATAAGAACATAGTCGTTCTCAATAATTGATTTAACCTCGGGATTTGTCCATACGGCTGCTTCCATCTTACGGCAGTTTACGCAACCGAAACCGGAGAAATCAATCATCACAGGTTTGTGGAGATCGCGAGCCATTCTCATTCCCTCCTCATAATCCGATGAAGAGGCATGAACGCTTCCGTCGTAAAGATTGAAATCCTGAGTCGATACAGGAGGAGCGAAAGCACTGATACTCTTAAGAGGAGCTCCCCATAAGCCCGGAAGCATATAGACAGCGAAGGCAAGGGAGATGCAGGCCAGCAAAAAGCGAGGAACACCTATTTTCTCTACCTTTGAATCATGCGGAAAAGTGATTTTTCCAAGAAGATAGACACCGAGCAGACCAAAGATAATAATCCATAGGGATACGAATACTTCACGGTCAAGTATTCTCCATCCATAAGCAAGGTCAGCCACGGAGAGGAACTTCAGGGCGAGGGCAAGTTCAAGGAATCCGAGCACCACTTTAACGGTATTCATCCAACCTCCGCTTTTGGGAACAGATTTAAGCACAGTCGGGAAAATCGCGAAGAGGGTGAAGGGGAGAGCAAGTGCTATTGAGAAGCCGGCCATTCCGACAGCAGGTGAAATGAAGTTGGAAGAAGCAGCGGCCTCTACAAGGAGCGTTCCGATGATAGGACCCGTGCATGAGAAAGATACGAGAGCCAGAGTGAACGCCATGAAGAAGATGCTGAGATAGCCTGTGGTAGAATCAACCTTTGAATCCATCTTGTTGCTCCATGAAGAGGGTAGAGTAATTTCAAATCCACCCATAAAGGAAACAGCAAAAAGAACAAGTAGAAGAAAGAACGCAATATTGAAGCCTGCCGACGTTGCAAGCTCATTCAGCGCCGAAGCTCCGAATATTATCGTGACGAGAAGCCCAAGCAACACATAGATCACTATAATAGAGATTCCGTAGGTTACGGCTGCGGCAATAGATTTGCTTCGGCTTTTGTTCTGCTTCAAGAAGAAACTGACGGTCATCGGTATCATCGGCCAGACGCATGGTGTAACAAGCGCGATCAATCCTCCGAGAAAACCGGCGATGAAAATATACCATAATGAGCGGCTCTGCTGCTCGGGATTCTCCTCAAATACCTTGAATTCCGCTTCAACATTAGCCCACCAGTTGGAAGTGTCTGCATCCGAAAGATTCACCCCGGGCATCAGGGGCGAATTAGTGCTTTGCAGGGAATCAACCATTTCTGCGACTGCTTCTGCTTTATCCTCTTCCGTTATTGCATCTTCCTCTTTACTCTTCTCATCTGCGGCTTTCTCTTTAGCACTTTCATCATTGCCGACAGGAGCCTTACCCTGAAATTTATGCGAGCCAAATACCTGAACGCAACTTCCGTCATTGCAAATCTGGCCGGAAATCTCAACATTGGCTGAAAAGTTAGGAGCTGTAGGCTTAAGCTTCTGAACGAAAGTAACGGATCCGGTCCAGAAATGC
>JAIDPP010000428.1 GCA_029062725.1 Muribaculaceae bacterium
GTTCCGGTATAGTAAGGAGCGTGCAGACCGTAGCCGAGGTCGCCGCGAATGACAAGCATTCCGATGTCAACACGCAGACCTACACCGGTTCCGAGGGCGATATCTTTCAGGAAGGTCTTTCCTTGCAGTAATCCACCCGGGCGCTGGGGATCATCCTTCAGGAGCCAGATATTGCCGGCATCAACAAACGCCGCTCCATGAAGCACGCTGATGATTGGGAAGCGGTATTCGCTGTTCAGTTCCAGCTTGAAGGTACCGGTCTGGTCGAAGTAGCCGTTGGTCAGCGCCTGTGGCGGACGATAGGATCCCGGACCGAGAGAGCGCACCGTAAATGCCCGGATTGAGTTGGCTCCTCCGATATAGAACTGTTCAGAATAGGGAACCTCCCGGGAATTGCCGTAGGCATGGGCGGCGCCGATAAAGACGCGCGATACGAGCCACTGGTCAGATCCCCGAATCAGACGTCGGTTATAGACAAGCTGAGCCTGCGCCTTCACAAACTGTGAGAAGGGAGTGCCGAAGAGTTTCTTCTCACCCTTGACTCCGCAGAGCCGGTATATCCCGTCGAAGATATTTCCAGCCTCTGTCACTGTGAACGTGAAGTTGATGCCGTTTATATTGGCGCGTTCCAAAAATTTATTAAGCGTATAAGTATAGCTCATCTTCGGGATGTATTGACTTTGGAAGCTGAGCGCCACCGCCGGATTTGCGATCATTATCGAATCGAACTCAGCCGTGGTGTGTAAAAGTTTGGTATATGAGAGATTGAAGAGTGTAAACTGATTAAGCACATTTCTGGAAGGATGCCATTCGTATGCAATACCGGCGTTGAGCTCCGCCAGTTTAAAATAATGCGGACGATTCATCAGGTCGGCGCCGAGGGTGATGTTGGTCCAGTTCAGTTCACGGTTGGTCCGCCGGATAAATCCCGGGGCGAGCAGTCGCGGAAATGAGAGTGTTCCGTTAAGTCCGAACTCATAGCTGTTGAACACACTACCTTTATGCCCGCTACCGGTCTGCCATTCGTAGTTGGCGTTAAGCTGCACGGTCAGTTTCTCAGCTCCGCCGAACAGGTTGTTATTGGTCACTCCAAAAATGAGTCCCGGCCCGAGATATGAATTCGATTTGGAAGTCACGTTAGCCTCCAGCGTGGCCTCCATCTTGCGCTCGAATTGGCATGTGATATAGACATCGAGGGTTGGGTTAGCAGCCGACGTATCGGTCGGGATAGCCTGGATCTGAATATTGCTGAAGATTCCCAACCTGGAGAGTCGCTGCTGGGTGCGATCCATATTTCGCACCGAGAAATAGCGACCCGTACGGAAGGTTATGCATGAGGGTATCATGTTCTCCCTAAGCCTCGAGGGCCGGAAGACTATCAGCTCGCCCTTTCTTGTCTGAAGCGTGTCGGGAGTGCCCGGATGGCGGTTGCTCTGGCGAAGCACCGTAGTATGGATTTTTCCGAGCTTATAACGATATTTTGCCAGATTGGGCATATTGGCCGCTAAGGTCATCCGCAATGCGATGTTTTTAGGATTGATGAGCGAATCGGCTTCAAACTCGATATATTCGGGCTTGAAATAGTAATATCCGCGGTTTCGCAGGGCGTTGGCTATCCTGACCCTCTCAGCCTCCAGCGAATCGACGCAGAAACGCTCACCCTTCACGAGATAACGGCTCTTGCGGGCGAGTGAATCGATAAAATGTTTCAGCGGGTCGGTGCTGTTGAAGAGGATTATGCTGTCGAGGGGGTATGGGCGGGACACATTCACATCGTAAATGATGGAAGCTTTTTTCGGATTCTTCGCCGGTTTCAGCGAATAAGTGGCGGTCGAACCGAAATATCCGTTATTGTCAAGGATAGATTCCAGCATCTTGACGCGAGTCTCAGGACGCGCGTCGCTCACAAGCACAGGCTCTTCGGCCAGCTTTCTGTAAAGCCAGCCTTTTATACCCTTGGTAGAGTCGTTCCAATTGTTATAGACCCAGAGTCCCAGCGGAAAAGGCATTCTTGTGTATCGAGAGAGTAGGGGCCACGGGTTATTGG
>JAIDPP010000429.1 GCA_029062725.1 Muribaculaceae bacterium
GGAGCGAAAAACGGGACTCGAACCCGCGACCCCGACCTTGGCAAGGTCGTGCTCTACCAACTGAGCTATTTTCGCAACTCTGTTGTGCTATCGGTGTCTTTTTGTTGTTTCCCGATTGCGAGTGCAAAGTTAGAATATTTTTTTATACTGTGCAAATTTTAGGGAACTTTTTTTCGATATTTTTTTCATTTCTTATCTAACACTGTCCCTTGCCGTATGAATGTTAGTAAGTTAACTTAGTCGTGCACTCACAACCTTTTCACCATGTATCTTAACTAATATTTTTTCTCCAAGTGCAAGGGTGGGAGAGATTCCGAATCTCTCAGGAGTAAACCAGTAGTTGCATCCGGAGGCATCCGTCACTCTCCAGGCTACAGGTTGCTTGCGTTTGTTTCCAAACTTATCGATTGTTACGGATGGTTCTTTATGGTATGTTTTAGTTGTTTCGAGTTCGGGAAGCGCATCAAAAATGAAGTCTTCGGCACAATAAGCTATTTTCATATAAATCGATTGCGGGTTTTCAGCTTTCGTCATATCCGGTATTGAGGCTATGAGTTCGAGGAAACGAGGTGAAAGATTCCATTTGTTGCGGGCATATACTTGCTCCACGAAATCCAATTCGAACAATGCCTGAGGATAGGACTTCGCTTTAATCCATCCTTCTGCCAGATCCAATCTGATTTTCCCTTTAAATTCCTCTTCTCCCGGCGAAGTGACAGCCTTGTAAAGTAGAGCCATTCTTAACCGAAGGTTGTTTTCCATATCAATGAGGGACGCCAGTCTGTGCCAGTAAAAGAATTTGGAAGGCGATATGAGAATAACTTTTTTAAGACAGTCAACCGCTTCTTTTTCCCTCCCTGTCAACAAATGAATTTCCGCTCTTTGCGCAATCAGGGCAGCGTTATCTTTATACGTATTTTCCGCTTTGACAATTAACCCCATAAATTCCCTTGATGGCTTTATGGAATTGTTGAAAAGCTCGGATGTGTATTGAGTTATGAGTTTCTCAACTGTCGATAGGACTGTTTTTCCTTCCACTTTCTTTCTCCTCCAGTCCCCTTCCCGGAGGTTGGTGATATTCCACATTTCCAAAAACCTTATCAGGGAGAAACTTTCTTGTTCGATAGCTTCCCGGGCTTCTCCTTTTTTCCTTAGAATATAAATCGCATCCGAGGAATCCTTGTAAAGCCGAATGGCTTCAGTAAGAATCATGGAGTGAAGTTTATGTGGTTTTCTAAGCGAAAGATTCAAATACCGCATTAGCATCTTCTTACGGTAAATCACGGAACGGCTGTGGCCTTGATGTAAGGCATAGTAGATTATCCAGCCGAAAGGATAGTGGCTTTTTTTCGGCAATTTTCCTACGTCTTGAATCTTTGCCACTTCGGAGTAAACTAACAGGGCTTCTCCTTTTTTAGCTCGTTCAAAACCATCGGAAATAAATTTTATAATGTCAGGTTCGGTCATATACTACAGTAAAAAATTGGAGCGGAAAGTTAAACCAAGACGGTTATCAACTTTTCGCTCCAAATATACGAATTATTTTCCAATTAATTTTGGATGTAGAAGTATTTATTTATTATTTTCTCTATCCGGGGTTCCCGTTGCGACAGCACTCTGAGGCGTTGCGGAAAGGTCAGCCGGA
>JAIDPP010000043.1 GCA_029062725.1 Muribaculaceae bacterium
GGACATATTATTAATGAGGATTTCTTTAAGTTTATTGCTGAGAACGAGAAGGGTGACATCGCCAGACTCCTGCTTAAATATTCGGATAAGGAACTGGGCTTTGATCTTAGGTTTGCCATCTCTCAAATAGCTTTAAGGCAGAAGACTTCCAGGAAATTACCATCTTTTATTTCCCATAGCCGTTTTATATTCCCGGATTCCGTTTCAGCTGAGATGGCTTCCGATGAAAAGGTTGCCAGCTTTCACGCTTCTATAGTCGGAAAAGGGAAAAAAGTGACAGACCTGACTGCCGGTCTCGGAATCGATGCCTTTAGTATTTGCTTTGCTGGTAATACATTGACAGCAGTTGAACTGGATAAAGGTAAGGCTGAGGCTTTGGAATATAATGCCTTCGCAATGGAGGCAAGCTGTCTAAAGGTTATCAACAGCAATTGCATAGACTACATCTCATCTCTGGATTTTTCCGACTTTCCAGACATCTTCTTTATCGACCCTGCAAGAAGGAATAGTACGAACCGAAGAGCTTACTCTTTTAAGGACTGTCTGCCCGATATAACCGCATTTTATAAGACTCTTGTCAGGGGATATTCCAAGCTTATGATTAAGGCCTCCCCACTATTAGATATCACATCTATTGAAAAGGATTTTGAAGGAATTGAAGCTATCTATATAATTGGAGTTAAAGGGGAAGTTAAGGAGGTGCTCATTGTAATTGGAGGTAATGAATCTATCCTACACAATATTCATGCCATTGATATTATGGGAGACGGAGAATATAACGAGTTTACAATTTCTTCTCTCCGTTCGGAATATACAGTAGGTATAGCCACTCATTTGGAACTTAAGGAAGGTTTATTTCTATATGAACCTAATGCCATGGTAATGAAGCTACATGCCTCACACGAAATTTCAGAACAGTTCAAAGATATTAAGAAAGTATCCCCCAATTCGGAACTTTATATATCCGAAAAAATGTATGAAGGATTTCCGGGCAGGATTATAAAAATAGATAATGTTCTTTCTTCAAAGGAGCTGAAGAAGATAAAGAATAAAGGGTATAGCATAGTTGTAAGAAATTATCCCGAAACTTCAGAATCTCTCAAGACGAAACTTAGGGTATCGGAGAACGATTCACGTTTTATTTACGCATTCAGAATAGGGAAAGATGAGAAGCCTATCGTAATCTCCGGCACAAGAATTGTTTAAAAATTTTGTAGTATAAAAAATCATCCCACAATTTCCATTCGGTGATTGTGGGATGACCTTACATTCTATAAAAAATCCGCTTCAGAATTTTAAACCACAAGAAAGGATAAGCTGATTGTTACTGAGCGAAATCTTTGACTGTGGAGGCAGGATGGCACTTGAAGGATCAGGTGAGAAAGCATGGTATTCGCTCGACATATTCTTATACACGTAAGCTAAATCCACATAGAAACCTCCTGTACGATATCCAAGTCCGCATGTTATGTAGTTAGTATCGTTGTCAAAACGATAATTGGTAACAGTACCGGCCGTTATTACCGCAACCTGATTGTCTTTCACTCGGCTCTGTACGGGGGAACTGACGAAACTATAACCGGCACGTACTGAAAATTTAGGTGTTACGCGATATTCCGCTCCCAAACGGATAGAATTGGTCTGTTGATAGTAGTCCTTAATATCCTGATTGGTGTCAGCATACAAGTCATAATTGAAAGGAGCTCCCGAAAACCCATTATAGTCAAAATAACCGTAATAATCATTATAAGAAGGCTCGGAAAACTTCATGTTCTTATAACTCTGCCATTCATAATCGAACGAGACAATGAGCTTGGAGCCGATAACTCCTGCTACACTGGCAATCAATTTCCATGGAGTTCGGAAATTTACGTCGTTATATCCCGGAACACCGTTATTAGTTGTGGTACCGAATCGGCGACCAAAATAATTCGCGTTCACATCTGCGCTGAATGTTTCAGTCAGTTTATACCAGGTTGGGGTATGGGCCGCAAGTCCTATTCGAATTTCCTGAATAGGCTTTACTATAACACCAATCTGGTAATTGAAACCGGAGCCGTTCGCACGGTAAAGGTTCTGAAGATTCCAGTTGGAGGAAGTCTGTTCGATTTCCCCGGTCGATATATTCTCGACCCATGCGTCACGCAGATCTTCGCTCCAAAGACTCTGAAGGCGGTAATCGAAATTGATGATATCGAAATTCATGCCCCAGAAAACTTTATTGGCGATGTTTCCTCCGATAGCGATGTTGTATTCATCGACCGATCCCTTCTCCTCGACGTTAAAGTATCCGGAGCCGCTTGTGGCAGGACGGTCAATTCCATCGACGTTGGTCGCGTTGCCCCATTGTCCGGTCCAATATGGATCATCCGGATCTCCATTAGGGTTTATAAGCAAAGCGTCATAACCCAATATAGTTAGCCACGGAGCCGCGATTCCTCCGTCGTTGGGATTATAAGGATCAAAGCCTTCGACAGTCTGAACATCTGCGACAGTCAGGCCCGCGTTATTGGCCATTCCTGCGATATAGTTGGTCAAGGACATATTGAGGCGAGGAATGGAACCTTTGTAACGGCGATTGAAAGAGGCTCCCTTGTTATAGGTAAACCCGATATTAAGGTTAGGAAGAGTGTTGCTCTGCAATTTTAGAGTGGCGACTCCTCCTAAATTGTTCAGGAGAAATTTTGTCTGGTCATCACCACTCTTCACACCCATTGATTCAGATGTTGATTTTTGAAAATCAAGATCGAAAGTAACGCCGAGTTCATTGCTGCGATAGACTCCGATACCGGCTGGATTCTGGGAAAGAGTGGAAAGATCGCCTCCCAAAGCACCGAAAGCGCCTCCCATCGACATAAATCGCGCTGTGCCTTTCAAATCAGGCTGAGAGAAACGATAAGCGTCCACCGCACTCTGCCCATAGCTTGTCAGACCGGCAAGACAACCTGAAGCTAAAAACAAAAGTCTTTTTATCATATTTTTTTCTTTTTAGACCAAAATATAAAAATTACTGACCCGGCCTCAGCGTCTTCCGCGACCGCTTCCTCCGCTCGTACGACCGCCGCCATAGCTGCCACCACTGCTTCGGCTGCTACTGCTCCGGCTGCTTCCTGAACTATAAGAGGAGCTTCGGCTGCTGCTGGAATTATATGAGCTTGAGCTGCTGCTGGAAGAACGGTTATAGGAATTGTTAGAATAATTGCTATAGGAGCTCCTGTCGCCATAAGAAGAAGTTCTATGGTTAGAGGACGAGCTTACTGACGATGCTGTT
>JAIDPP010000430.1 GCA_029062725.1 Muribaculaceae bacterium
AAAATAACTGCGGACAACGCTCTTGATTTGGCAATAACACATCTAATAGGAAAGACTTATGCAAAATGAAAAACAGGTGTTCATACGCCCAAAGACACCGAAATTAAAAAACGATTGGGTGACGATAGTATTAAAAATCTTGCTGTATGCGGGAATGTTCTTTTCGCTCTTTTACGTCGGCAAGCTCAACTACAATTCGCTGTTTTTGGCGATAATCGATCCGTCTTATACCGACGCGTTTGGAATATCTCTTGCGGGATATATGTCGTCAATGGGCAATGCGGTGCTGATCGCAATGAAGATATTGTTGCCGGCGATATTGGCGCTGATATACTTTTTATTTTATTTTTTGTACGCCAAATTCTTTGCAACGCTCGTATTCAATCAACTGCTTGTGTTCGGCGGGGAATTCGAGGAGGTGATTGTAGGAGGAGCTCCCCTGAACCATGAAGTCGAGGAATTTCTTCACAAGATTAAATTCCCCTTCACGGTCGGTTACGGCATGACAGAATGTGGGCCCCTGATCTCCTATACTCCCTGGCGCGAGTTCATTCCCGGCTCGTCGGGCAGAACGCTGCCGATTATGGAGACCAAGATAGATTCCCCGGATCCGGAGAATATTCCGGGAGAGATCTGTGTCAAGGGCACTAACGTTATGAAGGGCTATTATAAGAATCCTGAAGCTACGGAGACAGTGTTTGATAAGGAAGGGTGGCTCCACACCGGAGATATGGGCACGCGCACTCCCGACGGCACTCTCTTCCTGCGGGGGCGCTCGAAGACCATGATCCTGTCGGCTTCCGGACAGAACATCTATCCGGAGGAGATAGAGGCCAAACTTAACAATATGCCGTTTGTTGCGGAGAGTCTGGTTGTGGAGCGCGACGGCAAATTGGTGGCGCTCGTCTATCCTGATTATGATGCCCTCGATAGAATAGGGGTGGCTGTGACGGATGCCGGATCCACGATGGAGAATATCCGGGAGGAACTTAACAAGCTTGTGGCTCCCTACGAGCGCATCGCCAAGATTATCCTTATGCCGAATGAATTTGAGAAAACTCCGAAACGATCAATCAAACGCTTCCTATATACCCATTAAGGTATATTCAGGAGCCTAAAGTGAGGGTGTGTCATAACGGCCCGTCTGGGTCGTTGGTTGAGATTTCGGCGTCGGTCACATACGTGAGTATGCTCCCGACAGCCTCAATCTCAACCGCC
>JAIDPP010000431.1 GCA_029062725.1 Muribaculaceae bacterium
CGTCGAAAGACGTGGCAGTGCAATGCGGGGTGTCTCGCGCCGCCATCCATCAGCGGATTCAGCGCCTTATCGACATGAAGGTCATCACCGGCTCCGGATATACCGTCAATCCGCATAAGCTCGGATTCAACACCTGCACGTATATCGGCATCCGTCTGGAGAAAGGCTCGATGTACCGCGAGGCGGTGCAGCAGCTCGAGAAAATTCCCGAAGTCGTGGAATGTCATTTCACCACCGGCCCCTACTCCCTCCTTATCAAGCTATATGCCCGCGACAACCAGCACCTCATGGAGCTGCTCAACGACGAGATTCAGCATATCGCCGGTGTCACCGAGACAGAAACCCTCATTTCGCTCGAACAGAGCATGAACCGCAATATCCACATCGAAATAGATAATGAGGATGATGCGTAAGAACACTATCTGCACAATTCTCGCGGCTATCTGCCTGGCAGTGATAGCCGTGTTGTTTTTCGCCCCCGATGACTTCGAGGGGAGAGTGCTCCAACAACACGACATGATGCAGGGTACGGCCAACGGTCAGGAAGGAATCGCCTTCAAGGAGGCGACCGGAGAAACCACACGATGGACCGACTCCCTTTTCGGAGGTATGCCCAACTTCCAGATAGCCCCCTCCTATCCCGCGACAGATGCGCTGGGATGGATCGGAAAGGCTTTCTCCCTCTGGCTTCCCGATCCCGCCAACCTCCTCTTCGCCATGATGTTCGGATTCTTCATCCTCTGTCTCTGCATGAGGATGAAATGGTATAACGCCCTCTTTGCCTCCGTGGCATGGGGATTCTCGTCATATTTCATCATCATAATCGGCGCCGGGCATATCTGGAAATTCGTAACCCTCGCATATATACCTCCGACCATCGGAGGTATCGTCCTCTGCTATCGCGGCCGTTATCTGGCGGGAACCGCTCTGACGGCGCTCTTCGGAGCCCTTCAGCTCAACAGTAACCATCCCCAGATGACGTATTACTTTCTTTTCGTGATCTTAGCGATGGTGATAGCATGGCTGATAACGGCAATCAGGAATAGAAAGACCGGGGAATGGGGCATGGCTACCGGATGCATGATCATCGCAGGTATCATTGCCGTAGCAGCCAATCTTCCCTCTCTCTACAACACCCTGGAATATTCAAAGGAGACTGTCCGCGGACGCGCCACGGAACTCTCCTCTCCCGGCGCCGACTCCACCGGAGGTATGGATCGCGCCGCAATCACGGCCTGGAGCTACGGTGTAGATGAGACCCTGACTTTCCTCATCCCCAATGTGAAGGGGGGTGCGACGATAAAACCCGTGGGAGGGGAGAACCAACTTATGTCGGTGACCGACACTCCGAAAGCCTCGCAGCTGAACGTCTCCCCGGAGGAGATGCAGGTGATGTATCAGTTCCCGCAATATTTCGGCGACCAGCCGATGACCAACGGACCAGTATATGCCGGCAT
>JAIDPP010000432.1 GCA_029062725.1 Muribaculaceae bacterium
GTCGAAAAACGCTGTAATTTCTCTACGGTGATGTTATGGCAGTCGTTCAAAATATTATTCGTATATTTGCCTTTGCATATCAACGACTTAAAAATCTTATGGCCAAAATCATAGTTCAAAATACCGGAATAACCGTTCTGTCGGTAGATAACGAGGATTATATCTCTTTGACAGATATGGCTACTGCAAAAGATGGAAATAACCGTTCTGCTGATATAATAAAGAATTGGTTGAGAAATCGTTACTCAATTGAGTTCCTTGGCACATGGGAAATCATTCACAACCCTGATTTTAAAGTGGTCGAATTTGACCACTTTAGAATGAGCGCCGGATTGCCATCTTTTGTCTTGAGCGCATCAGAATGGATTGAGCGAACTAATGCCAGAGGTATTGCCGTAAAAAAAGGACGATATGGAGGCACATACGCTCATAAGGATATAGCCTTTGAATTTGGTTCCGCTATAAGTGTGCCGTTCAAGCTCTATCTCATCGAAGAATTTCGGCGTATAGGTCAAATATTATTTCTAAAATTCGATGCTCTAACAGAATCCTTTCTACTCTGCACTTCTCTTTTTTGACGTTCCCTTTCTCTTTTTATACTATCGTTTTATTCATTTCTTCATTTTGGATTTTAAGTAAATTAAGATCCTTATATAATATAACTGTATAACCGGGTATTTTGGTTATTCTTGATCCTTCATCAAAATATACAGGATTGTTTTTACTATGCGTGCCAAAATATTTTACTGGATCAACTTCTGTTCTGCGATGTATTGCTAAGATAATCTCCATATTGTTCCATACCCAATTCTTATCATAAATATTCTCTTCTACCTTTCCGTATTTTTCTATAAAGATTGGCTCAAGTTCATACTTTGCATGGGTTCCTTCTATGGTTATCTCTAATTGGCTAAGTCTGTTTTTATAAAATTTAGGAGTTATACTGCGAATAGGGAACGATCTTGGATGACCATCAACTTCAATATATAATTGATTATCATATTCCGCAATGAATTGTTTTACGGTCCTATCATAATCCGACTTTGAACAACCTAACATTAAACCTGCAAAAATATTACCTTTATAGGATGTGGCTTTCCGTTGATCTAATATTGGCTGAATTGTATCTGTTTCCTCATATTGTTTAGTCGCTTCAGAAATAGTTTCTTTATCTCTACTATTTGAATCTGAACAAGAAATTAAAATAGCTGTTATTGCAACTATAAAATATTTCATATAAGTAATCATAGAATAAAACGTTAAGATTGAAACACATAACTATCCTACGGTAATAATTGGTTGACCGAAGAATGAGGAAAGCATAGCAAGGGTGGAGATGGTGAAATTATGCTCTCCACTGAGCCAACGGGTAATCTCGCTTGGACGCTTTCCTATGGCATCGGCAAGCTGCTTCTTCGATAGTCCCTTTTCCTTCATTAGGAAGTCAAGACGGTTGGAAATTTGAAACGACAACCGAGCCTCAGCCCTCTCTTCCGGCGATATGTCGCTCAGAAGTTCCCTTAGAGAAATCTTTGCACTTTTCATATCTCAAATGTTTTATCGGTTTCTATCTCGCTTTCAGTGATAATGACGCTCCCGTCTGCCACACCTTCCTTAAGGAGTTCTTCAAAACGTTGCAAAGTCAGAACGTATCCTTTCAAAGCATCGTCCTCGTCATAGGTACGTGTTTTCTTTTGTCCTCCGTTGCCAAGTATAAGGATACGATCTGACAGACGTAACCCGTACAGACGAAGTTTTGAGCGCAATGTAGGAAGAGCTACAACAGAATCCTTCATCTTCCCTTCGGGTCTGAAATATCTTTCCAATGCTCCGAAGTCAAGAATCTGATCAATGAACTTGGCAATGATCCTAAAATCCTTGTTGAGTTCACCATCAGCCTGAAACTTGGCGATAAACTTTTCAAACTCGTTGAGGTCGTCGGATAAGAACTGTATGGTGTATACCGTACAATTTTCAGTTTGATCTAAAAGGAGTAGTTCTAATTCACTCATAGTTTTATAACTTTATTACCCTAACGCAAATGTACGACAAATATTTCACATAAATGCGAAATATTAGATTTTTCTCCTGTTCTAAAACAGATGTCTATAGACTATTCTTCATTATGATTTCAAGAACTTCGTTGAGTTTGTCAGCAGGGAGGAGTTTGATGGAGTTGGTGCGAGCTTCGAAGTTGCCTCGAATATGAGCGAGGACTGCAATATGAGCATTAACTGAAGCCGTATCCCCCTCAAAGATTTCAAGATAGGCTTCGCGAGTTGGTATGCCGAGACGTATACGTTCTTCATCGGTAATGGCATTATCAAAGACCGTTTCAACTCCATGACTTTGGCCGTTGTTAAGCAAGTTCATCTTTTCCCTCTTGCTTTCATCATCAAACTTGACATACTTCATCATCATTCCGGCAGTGGTGTGTTCCGTTACGGCTCGTATATCTTCAAGTGCAAGCTCGGCATCCACTATTATCTTGCGTCCGCTCTGCTTTATCGCCTTGTCTATCTTTCCGCTTTTCTTGATGCGGTTGGCTGTCGGAATGCTGCAACCGAACAGCTGAGCGATACCGGATAGACCATATACATATTTAGAAGAGGAGGCATCCACCGTAACCTCAGGCTGGCGGGGAGCACTGTCACTCGTTGCTGACTTCGAGAGGAACATGAATTCCTCGCCTGTCATCTGCCACAGGGGCTTGTTCAAAAGGTTTTCGATTTTCATATTAAGGAATAATTTTGAGTTGTTAATCCCGGCGCCGGGGATTGATTTTGATTGCTGTCGACACTGCAAAATTACTCCTGATAATGAGTGGCAAGGAGGTGGTGACTTAAATAAAATGTCTTTGTAAATCTTTGATTATTAGTGATAATAAAGATGCCACCCAAAAATTTTTTGAGTGGTATCAGTGGTTGTCAGGTAATATCCCGACTACTATTATAGATATTTCTTGAAATTGTCTTAATCTGGTCTTTACGACTCCAGATAAGCTATAAATTCGTCAGCTGTCATTATCTCCATTTTGGAGAACGCTGTCAACTTTTTGCCTAAGTCCTTGAATGAGGCTCCGACATGATATACGGTATCGTCTATGATAAGGAAACGGTCGTGTGCCCTTCGGAAAGTCTTTACTTCAATCGGAGCGTATTGAGCATTATGACGCTCCAGATCCTGTCGCAGTGTCCTGCTTATGGAAGGAGTAAAGATACTGGCTGACACTCCCGGGGCTCGCTTGTCAAGCTGGCGAAATACTGAATCATCGATATAATTATCCACAATGATGATACGGTTCCTGGCACTGCGTATAAGATCGCACATAAGGGTATAAGCATCGAATATCTGGCCGTCGAAGACGATTGCTTCTCTTGGAGGCAATGACGTGTTAAGAATAAAATCTATCTTTTCCTCTGTTTTTGCCATCCGATATTCCAACCGTTCAAAGCGTTGGGTAACGGCATAGCCTTTCATTAGATAGTCTTTCAATACTTTATTAGCCCATTGACGGAAAAGGGTGGCGTTCTTACTGTTTACCCTATATCCAACTGATAAAATAGCATCCAAGTTATAGAACTTTGTTTTGTAGGATTTCCCATCTGTGGCAGTATATTCCAAAATGGAATGAACTGAAGATTCAACAAGTTCTCCACTCTCAAAAATATTTTTAAGATGCTTTGAAATAGCAGGTTGCTTTACACCGAACAAATCAGCTATCTGCTGTTGAGTCAACCACACAGTCTCATTTTCCAAACGGACTTCAAGTTTAACGGTTGAATCCGGTTGGTAAAGTATTATTTCGTTGTCTTGCGATGATGGCGCAAGGGGTATAGAGATATTTTCGTTCATATTGCAAAATTAACAAAAAATTCTCCTAATATGCCTATAACGCAAAGGAAATCAGTCGAAACGGCTCATAACCTCACTCCACGAAAGACTTAGAGAATACCCAAAAAGATTGTCTTCATTAGAATTTAAATTCCACTCCACCCATTATTGTTGTGCCGGGCATGGGGCAACCGTAAATTATCTGATAATGCTTGTTTGTCAGGTTGTCCACTTTCACAGAAAGAGTCACAGGCTCCGCCGAACCCATCGCATTTGATCCGTAAAGCAGAGAGGAGGGACCTTTTACCACTTCGATCCTTTCCACACCATTGGCCACGTATCTATCCGGGAGGCTGTGCCCGAACACACCGGCCCACTGCGGTTGGCCGTCTATCATGAACAGAACCTTGTTGCCTTGACCCACACCACGGATGTTGACACTTCCTGCGCTTCCACCGGAAACCTAACGATGGAATCCGGCCGGTGAAGTATTCTCAGCGCTTAAGCCAGTATAATCGTTCTTTCGCATCCATTTTTTCTATAGCGTAGCGAAGTGTGGTACGAGGCATATCGGCATAGTTCCGTTCAAGAAAATCTATTAACACATCCGGTTCCCTCTTTCCGATCTCACGTAGCATCCATCCGGTGGCTTTGTGAATAAGGTCATGTTGATGAGCCATTAGCATATCGCATATTCTCAGTGTCGGGGAGAATACATCGTGTCGGATAAAGTCTAAAGTTGTCACAATTGAAATGCGTTGTTCCCAAAGATTATCGCTTTTCGCCATAGAATAGAGAAAATCAAGCGGAACATAATCGGCAAAACGAATGTAGGGTCCGAGGATAAACTCACATGAAAGATCCACTAAATCCCAGTTGTTGGCTTTCCGGGCATGACGCAGATAGAATTCAGCGATCTCTTTTCTCTTCTCCCCTTTGGCCCGCAAGGAGAGCACGGAGTCTTTCTTTTTGGGCAATTGAGCCTTCATTTCCTCTACAAGGAGAAGGAATCCGGTCAGTCTCACTTCGTGCCAGGGGGAGTCGAGTAGTTTTTCAATTTCGTTTAACGGCACAAGAAATTTAGCTTCCTTTACTATTTCGCGTGTCCGGGGCACTTTTATACCCAGGAAACGATCTCCCTCTCCATACTCTCCTTTTCCGGTCTTGAAAAACCTCATGAGATGGTTTGCCTGTTTTTCATCCTGCATTTTCAGGAGCCGAGTCTCTATTTCAGTTGCATGTATCATATTATTTGTCATCTTCGGGATATAACTGTTATTTTAGGGGGTGAATACGGTAGTTAAAGTATTCTCCCGTTCGCCCGCAAGGAATATTCAAGCGGTAAGAGAGCAGATGTACTTATAATGCAAAATTAAAAGAAAAATCTCATATTCCTATTATCAGCTGCTAAGTTGTTATACAATATATATACAAAATAAGGGGATGTGAATTTAATAAAAAAGGAGGCCGTATCTTTAAAGATACAGCCTCCTCTTTTTAGGTCCGGGCCGATTCCGGTCCGGATTATTTAAAATCAGCGGATGATAATTCGCTTGCCGTTGATAACGTAAATGCCGGGAGCGAGCGTGCGGAGCTGTTCAGCCGGAGCATCCTTCATCACAACGATACCATTCATGTTGACCACTGTCACAACCTCAGCATCGCCGAAGATGGAGTCAACCCATGTCGAGATACTTCCCTTCACGAGGAATGTGGCAGAAGCCTCTTTGGATTTCTTTCCATCGACAATAAATTTGCCTGCGGGGATGAATATTGTGCTCTGACCTTCATCGGCTACCTTGGGATAGATGGAGAGTTCGATCTTGTTGTCCTCTCCCTCCACCTTCATCGGAGTGACGATGTAGGTATTGTCGGCCTCTGCCGCACGTCTTGCCGCACGTGCAACGGGCTCTTCGCCGTTTACTTTCACTGAGGTGTCGTGAGAGAGCGTGATGTCATCCACATCATAGTCTATCTCGATATATTCGGCTTCGGGGAAGGTGATGAATACGTGTTCGAGAAGGGTCGGGATCTCATCCAGCGAACCGTGGGAGAATTCCATTCCCTCGTAGAGTCCTAACTTAAGGTTGTAAGAGAGCACTTTTTGTCCTACAACTACTGCTTTCTCATCTGTCGGAAGCGCCGCGGTGAATGTGCCTGTGGGCACGGTCACTGTCAGATCTCCCTCGTATGTGATAGCCGGATCAAACAGGATTCGGGCCTGATTGCCGCTGATTCTGAAAGATACCTCTATATCCTCATCCTCAATGAGATTGTTGCCGTCGGCATCCGTCACGGTAATTTCCGGAGAGTCGGTAGCCGTGAGCGCGATATCATTAGCGAAAGTAAAGGTTATTCTTGCGAGTTCCTCGAGTTCCTCGGTCTTATCGGCCGGGTTGATGGAAGTGATCACGGTCGGATCCTGAACGATATATGTAAGCATACGTTCTCTGGATGCCACTCCCTCGCTGTCATTCTCATTGAGTTTGCAAAGGAATGTGCCGGCCTCAACCTTTATCTTGTAGGTTCCGCTCTTAGTGATTGCCGGAGAAATAGTGAGTGTTCCGGTATTGTCGGAAGCAGTGGCGGCCTCGATAGTGTAGCCCTCCAAAGGAGTCACTCCATCTTCAGCGAGCAGTGTCACTGCGCCGGAACCGCGTACAACCTCGGAGGCGTTGGCGTATGTCACAGTCACTTTGGAGAGTTCCGACATCTGTCTCTTATACACCTCACAGAGCCCACGAGACG
>JAIDPP010000433.1 GCA_029062725.1 Muribaculaceae bacterium
GAACCCACACCATGCGGTCGGTAGAGATGGGCCATGCACCTCCCGAACCGGTGTCCTGGATTATCTGCCCGTTCTTGTTGACCTTCTTCATCAGCGAGATCATCGAGGCCTCGGGCTGCAGGGCAGCCATGGAGAGGATGATGGAATAGCTTACATCGCGGGTCCATACGCCGGCCCATTCCTTGCCGGTGCGGAGCGTGGTGTCGGGCTCCACGGCGTTGACCATCTCGTCGAGGCCCATGTTGAAGATAGCCTCGTGGAGAAGGTTTCCGGTGCGTAGGCGCGGATAGGAGGAGAGGTCGTTCTTCCTTTTCCATGTCTGCTCCACGGGCATGAAATAACCGGGACGCCCCTTGTAGTTAGATCGTATCTCCTCGGGACTTTCGGCCCAGGCTTTGAATTCGTTCTGGTAGATAGTGTCGCCTTCCCAACGGTAGGCGTCGGTGGAGACGATAAGGCCACGCTCGGTGCCTCCCTGAGCGGCCAGCGCCGCGCCGGAGGCGGCCAGCAGCATCATAAGTGATTTCTTCATTATGCGTGATATGGGGTATTGAGGTTAAAAGGTTTATTTCTTCTTGGAGTCGCGTCTTTTCCCTTTTGCTCCGGAGGAATTGCGCGGTTCGTGGCGTTTTCCGGGCTTCCGCTGCTCGATCGGCTTGTTGGGGTTGCCGTTGTCGGCGATCAGGGCGAAATCAAGCTGCTTGCGCTCGAGGTCGGCGCGCGCCACCTGCACCTTCACCTGGTCGCCAAGCGTGTATTTATTGCCGTGGCGACGCCCGATCAGGCAGTAATTCTTCTCGTCAAGGTCATAATAGTCGTCGGCAAGGTCGCGGATAGGAACGAGCCCCTCGCACATATTGTCGGTAAGCTCCACATAGAATCCCCATTCCGTCACACCGGAGATCACGCCGTCATACACCTCTCCGAGGCGGTCGCGCATAAATTCCACCTGCTTATAGCGGATGCTGGCGCGCTCGGCGTTGGCCGCCAGCTGCTCCATGTCGCTCGAATGGCGACATTCATCCTCCAGCTTCTGCAGGTCGGCACTCCGGGCCCCTTCGGCATATTTGGCCAGCAGACGGTGGACCATCATATCCGGATAGCGGCGTATCGGAGATGTGAAGTGGGTGTAATAATCCATCGCCAGTCCGTAATGGCCCACATTCTCTGTCGTATATACGGCCTTCGCCATCGAGCGTATGGCGAGGATCGATAGCATATTCTCCTCTCCCTTCCCCTTCACATCCTTCAGCAGGCGGTTCACGCTCTTGTTGATCTCCTTGGCCTTTCCGTCGGTGGCGATCTTATAGCCGAAACGCGAGGCGATCAGCGACAGGTTGTTGAGCTTCTCGGTATCGGGATTCTCGTGCACACGATAGACGAAGTTTTTCGCCTTCTTCCCTTTCGGCACCTTCCCTATGCTCTCGGCCACGGTCATATTGGCCAACAGCATGAACTCCTCGATGAGCTTGTTGGCATCCTTGGATTCCTTGAAATATACGCTTATCGGTTTCCCCTCCTTGTCGATCTCGAACCTCACTTCTGCGCGGTCGAACTCAAGGGCGCCTGCGTCGTAACGCTTGCGTCGGAGATGCTTGGCCAGGTCGTTGAGCACTTTCAGCTCCCTGGCGTAGTCCCCCTCCCCTTTCTCGATGATCTCCTGGGCCTCTTCGTATGTGAAGCGGCGTTCGCTCTCGATTACGGTCCGGCCGATACGGCTGTTTACCACGTTTGCCTTGTTATCAAGCTCGAAGATAGCGGAGAAGGTCAGTTTCTCCTCGTTGGGGCGCAACGAACAGATACCGTTTGACAGACGCTCCGGCAACATCGGAATGGTGCGGTCCACGAGATACACGCTCGTGGCTCTCTCCCGCGCCTCCTTCTCTATGATGGAATTGGGCTTGACATAATGCGTCACGTCGGCGATATGGACACCCACCTCCCAGTTGCCGTTGGCGAGCTGGCGGATGGAGAGGGCGTCGTCGAAATCCTTGGCATCACGAGGGTCGATGGTGAAGGTCGTGACCTTGCGGAAGTCCTCGCGCTTTGCAACCTCCTCGGGGGTGATCCCGGCGTCGATATGCTCGGCGGCCTTCTCCACAGCGGCCGGATATTTGTAGGGAAGACCGAATTCAGCCAGGATAGCGTGCATCTCGGCCGTATTCTCTCCCTTGCGGCCCAGGATATCGATCACCTCCCCGCGCGGATTCATCTCATCGTCGCGCCATTGCGTGATGCGGGCTATCGCCTTGTCGCCGTCCTTGCCTCCCTTCAGCTTCCCTTTGGGGATGATGATGTCGGCGGCAAGGAATTTGGAATCGGTCACCAGAGCCGAATAATTCCTGTCGATCTTGAGTGTGCCTATGAAAGTCTGATCCTTAGCCTCTATTATCTCTATGACCTTCGCTTCCGGTTCATGGCCGCGTCGGGAGGCCGAAACCATCACGCGCACCTTGTCGCCATTGAGGGCATGCATGGAGTTACGCTCCGCTACGTTGATCATCTCGTCGTCGATCACCACGGCATTCTTGCCGTTGGAACGGCGCACGAAATAGCCGATATTCTCGGTGCCCAGCGACCCGGCGGCCTTGTATTTTCCAAGCTCGACCTCCGTGATCAGTTCGCCGGCGGCGAGTTCCTCAAGGAGATTGATCACGTCCATACGGTTGGCCGGACTTGTGGCGCCTATCCCGAAAGCAATCTGTTTATAATTGAAACTCTGTTTATTCTGTTTTTGCAGGAACTCAAGAATCAGATCCTGCAGCTCCTTTTTCTTTAATCGTTTTCCAGTCTTTACCATTGTTATATACATTAGCGTTATCACTCCTCATCCCGCCATCCCGGAGAGATGAAGAGATCGGATCTCCCTTAAGCAGACTTAAGGGCATAGCAAATCCGAAGCAGCAACATGCCGCCTCTGCATATATAACAAATCCAATGCCATTTTTATTGAAAAGAGCTTAATTATATTCTCCCCCGAATTAAATCCCCCCTGCCGCGCCCGTATAATTCCCCGTCCCGTTTTGGAAAAGTGCAAGCGTCTTCGGTGCGCCGTTAAAAGAATTGTCCTGAATAAGCGATTCCGACCGAGACCATCGGAATTCCCCCTCCTCCGGCCGTGAAGGTATGCGAATACTGGGCCTTGACCACCACCCTGTCGATCGGGAAATAATTCAGGCCCGCCGCTACCCTCTGTCGTTCCCCCCAGCCGTAACCCAAGAAAGAATCGTCAGGATCTGCCGGCTCCCAGTAATCATAACGTCCGAAGAGATAAAGCCTCTGATCCGTCGAAGGCTTGAACCGCAACAGGTCATAGCCTCCCTCGAAAGCCGCCGAGAAGGCCGATTCGGCCCCGCTTCGGTAGTGTGCGCCGTCACGGTCGAGCACCTTCGAATAGCGTCCCCAGTTGCCGTTGCCGCGCAGCGCCCAGCCGTAATCCTCATAGCAGAAATCAAACGACAGGAACCCGACCGTTCCCCTCACGCGCTCCCTCTTTCCGTCGGGATGTATGAGGCGGTTGTTGAGGCTCGCACCCCAATAACCGCTCACGCTCAGACGCAACCCCTCTGCCGATCTGTTGTCAACGCGCCCGGCGAAAGCTATCTCATTCCCTGCGCTGTAGTCGAAAAGGCCGCTCTCATCCTCAGGTATCAGCCAGCGGTCGCCGTTGAAAAGAGAGGTGGCGAGGCCGGGAATCACTATCCCTTCGTAGCTCCAGACGCCCGCCTCCCCGAAGAAGGAGAGCCCGCTTTGATGCCAGTCGCAAGGAAGGATTCCATCCTCAGCCTCCGGTCGGTTTACGGCGAAGAATTCCAGAGGGTCGTCGTGCGCGTTGGTCGCCCCTACGGGGAGCGTCAGGTAACCGGCGCGCAGACACGCCTCGGGACGGAACTGTTTCTCGATCCAGAACTGGTCGAGCGAAACCGATGTGCAGTTCTCTATCTGCACGTCGGTTTCCATCCCCCACCCTTTTCCGAGATAGACCCCGAGCATGATGACCGCTCTCGGCACGTTGAGACTGCCGTGACGCGGAGCATCCTCCAAGGCCTTTCCGAGGCCTATGCCTCCATCCCCGAGTTCGGAGATGCCAGTGCGCTTCGATGAGAAGTCGTAGTTGAAGATCACCTCGCCGTAACCCCCTAAATGGACACGGTCGCGCAATGACAGATGTTTCTTTATCTTATCCACATCCGAGGAGAGCGAATCGAATTCTTCAATAGAGACCGACGCCTTGACAGGTCGCTCAACGGTATGTGCCCGGGCAGGCAGAAGTGTCAGGAAAAGAGCCGCGGGAAGGACGGATCGGATGAATTTGGTATGCAAGAGAAAAAGATTTTGGATGGGTTTATAACCGGTTGATTGAATTGGCCTCGTCGGCAAGGTGGTTGGCCACCACCACAGCGCGAGAGATATGCGAGCAGATGCAGTCGCGGGGGATGAGCCGTTCGATACCGGCCTTCTCCAGATCATGGTGCACGTTCTCGCGCACTCCCGACAGCACTATCCGTATCCCCTCCCTGTGTGAGCTCTCTATCAGAAGCTGGAGGTTATGGATGCCGGTCGAGTCGATGAAAGGAACTTTCCTCATCCTGATGATGCGCACTTTCGGAGGCTCCTGCATCGAATGGCGCACCACCTCGTCAAACTTCGTGGCCGCCCCGAAGAAGAATGGTCCGTCGATCTCATAGACCGTCACGCCGGGATGAAGGTCGAGCACCTCATGTTTTGTCATATCGGCATCGGCGGCATCAAGCTGCTCGCCATATACGCGGATCGCTGTGTTCTCCGTAGCGCGACGCAGGAAAAGCACCGCCGCCAACAGCAGACCTATCTCTATTGCGATGGTCAGGTCGAAGATCACGGTCAGAAGAAACGTGATGAGCAGCACCGACACATCCCCCTTGGGATTATTGGCCATCCCGACCACCGTGCGCCAGCCGCTCATGTTATAGCTGACCATGATCAGGACCGCCGCCAGACACGCCATAGGCACGAGATTGATCAGCGGCATAGCGAAGAGAAACACCAACAGAAGCACCACCGAATGTATCACCCCCGCCACCGGCGTCTTTCCGCCGTTGGTGATATTGGTCATAGTGCGGGCGATAGCGCCTGTCACCGGGATTCCGCCGAAGATCGGCACAACCATATTCGCAACTCCCTGTCCTATGAGCTCGGTGTTGGAATTGGTGCGGTCGCCGGTGCGCCCGTCGGCCACGGTGGCGCTAAGCAACGATTCTATGGCGCCAAGCATAGCGATGGTGAAGGCCGAGGGGAGGAGAAGGTTGATCGACTCCATATTGATGCCGATCGTGTTTGCGTGAGGAAGATGATTGTCGAGGTTGCCGAAACGGTCTCCGATAGTCTGGATCCCCTCCACACCGCAGAATTCCTTCAGGAGCCAGACTCCGAGCGTCACCACCACAATCGCCGTCAAGGCTCCCGGCAGACGTTTGGAGATCATCGGGGTGAAGATTATCACCGCTAAGGAGACGAACCCGACGCCGAGTGTCGGGAGGTCGATGGTGCTGAAGCTGCGGATATATACGCCCCATTTCCCGAGGAAATCGCCGGGGAGCTTGTCGCAGAGGGTCAGCCCGAAGAAATCGGGCATCTGGGTGGAGAAAATCGTCAGGGCTATACCCGCCGTGAAGCCGATCACGATCGGATAAGGGATGAATTTGATGATCGTTCCCATTCTGAAAAGACCCATCAGCAGCAGGATACATCCGGCCATGAAAGTGGCGATCGCCAGACCCGACAGGCCGTAAAGCTGGATGATGTTGAATATGATCACGATGAAGGCGCCGGTCGGTCCGCCGATCTGAACGGAATTTCCCCCCAATACCGAGACGATAAATCCGCCGATGACCGCCGTGATAAGTCCGACAGTCGGAGAGACGCCCGAAGCTATTGCGAAAGCGATAGCCAGCGGGAGAGCCACGATACCGACCACGATACCGGCCACGCAGTCATCCTTGAATTTCGTCAGAGAATAGTTGCGGAGCGCCGCGATGATTGCCGGATGGAAATCCGGCTTCCCGATTAGTTTCATAATAAATAGTATTACCTGTGAAATCTTTTTGGATAGTATTACCTGTGAAATCTTTCGGCAAAATTACAAAAAAATGTTAAAACAGGCAAATCTCCCCTTTTCAGGAAGCCGATGGATTGCCAATAGATACTGATGGATTGCCAATAGATAATTGAGAGCCCGAAGCCATTTGATAAGAGAGAGCAAAAGCCATTTGATGAGAGATTGAGCCGTCCCGTTTTGGAAAAGTGCAAGCGCCTTCGGTGCGCCCAGAAAATCGCAAGCGCCGAGAAAATCGCCCATAGAATCCTCCATAAAAACAAATCAGCCGGCCCGAAGTGGGCCGGCTGATTCGCCATTATAAGATAAAATCCATTATCAAAGAATCACCTTGCTTGCCTTTCCGTTCTGAACCCTGATATAGAG
>JAIDPP010000434.1 GCA_029062725.1 Muribaculaceae bacterium
ACGGCTCGTGGGCTCGGAGATGGGTTTAAGAGAGAGCCTTCCACGCATTCCTCAAGACCCTTGAAGAGCCTCCGGCATACGTGGTTTTCATTCTTGCCACCACGGAGAAACACAAGGTCATCCCGACGATTCTCTCCCGCTGCCAGATATATGATTTCAAACGCATCACTCTCGACGATACCATCGACCATCTCGAATACGTGGCCAAAAGCGAGGGGATAAAGACCGAACGCCGTGCACTGAGCGTCATAGCCCGCAAGGCCGACGGAGCCATGCGAGACGCTCTTTCCATTTTCGATCAGGTGGCCGCCTCCTGTCAGGGAAATGTCACCTACGAAGCAACCATCGATACCCTCAATGTGCTCGACTACGACCTCTATTTCCGCCTTACCGCCGCCTTTGCCAAGTCGGATATCCCGGAGGCACTACTCCTCTATAAGGAGGTGCGCGACAAGGGATTCGATTCCCTTTTCTTCATCAATGGTCTCGCCTCCCATCTCCGCGACCTTATGGTGGCTGCCGACGCGCGCACGCTACCTCTTCTTGAGCTCCCCGAGGATACGGCACGTCAATTCCGCGAACAAGCCTCATCGCTTCCCTTAAAATGGTATTACGCGGCGCTCAAGATTCTGAATGAATGTGATTTCAATTACCGTACGGCCTCCAATAAGCAGCTTCTGGTTGAAGTGGCACTGATCCGTCTGTGCCAGCTTCTTGCGCCCTCGGAGCCTCCTTTTAACGGTACATACCGGAATCCTCCCCTTCAGAATCCTGCGGCTCCTCAGCGAGCAAACGACCGTGAAGCTTCATACGGCTTCTCTAATCCGGGCGCGCAGCAGAACACTGAGGCACGCACTTCACATTCCTCTTCTCAGCCCGTAACCGATACAGTGCGAGTGTCAACCCCTACGCCACGCCCCACAGCTACGCAGTCTCCTAAGACGGCTCCCGAGATGCCCCGGACATTCCGTCTCTCCGCGCAACCCGAGAACCGCCCGCACTCCTCTCTCGAACGAAAACACACGCCCGTTGATCTCGATTCTTTTCTGAAGGCCTGGAATATGTATATCGCTGCCAATCAGGACCAGCATATCCTTACTTCCGCCATGAGGAAAGCCAAGATCAGCAAAGGAGGCGAGGATGATTTCCTGATACTCGTGACTCATCCCGCGCAGAAACAGGCCTTCGAGTCGGCCTCCAAACTTGTGACCTTCCTCCGCGAGCAGCTCTCCAATGATTTCATTGCCATCCGCGCGGAAATGGATCCGGAGGTCGAAGTGGTAAAAACGCTGCCTCCGGCTGAATTTATCGCCAAAGCCATAAAACACAATCCCGGATTAGGAGATTTCCTGAAAAACATAGAGGCCGAGATCAGCTGATCCCGGTCTCCTGCATTTTTGCCCTTCCGCAATGCATCAAGTTCTATGACTTCCCCAACAGCTCCTTGAGAGGATTGATAAAGAAAGGACGGTCGAACAGATGCGGATGAGGGACTTGCAACTCCTCCGTATCCACCGTCATATTCTCTATAGCCATAATGTCGATATCGATAAGGCGATCGCGGTAGCTGCCATCGGCATTCCGGTGAGGAGCTGGCGAGAATTCGCGCTCTATGGACTGAAGAGCATGGAGCACATCAAGTGGCTCGTAATCGCTCTCGAACATCATCGCAACGTTCAGGAACAGATTGGTGGAATCGAAACCCCACGGTTCCGACTCCACCACCTTGGAAATCTCAAAATATCCGAATCTCCTTTCTACTGCCGCCACCGCGCGGCTCAGATTCAGCCGGCGGTTACCAAGATTGGTTCCGATATTTATATAGTATTTCATCACATCCGTATCAGAGCGTCTTCTTCACCTCGACCTCTTCGAAGCCTTCGATCAAATCCCCCTCGCGGATATCGTTGTAACCCTGCACGGAGAGACCACAGTCGTAACCCGACACAACTTCCTTCACATCGTCTTTGAAACGTTTCAGTGAACCGAGCTCGCCACTGTAGATCACGATGCCGTCGCGGATCACGCGCACTTTCGAGCCTCGCTTGATTTTGCCGTCACGCACGATAGCGCCCGCGATCGTTCCGACCTTCGAGATATGGTAGGTCTGGAGCACTTCGGCCGTACCCGTGATCTCCTCCTTGATTTCGGGAGAGAGAAGACCTTCCATTGCGTCCTTGACCTCCTCGATGGCTTTGTATATAAC
>JAIDPP010000435.1 GCA_029062725.1 Muribaculaceae bacterium
GCTGACGGAGAGGATCGGCCTCATATACCATCTTGAAATCGGGCACATATTCCTTGATTTTT
This sequence comes from Muribaculaceae bacterium, assembly GCA_029062725.1. Classification (GTDB taxonomy): domain Bacteria; phylum Bacteroidota; class Bacteroidia; order Bacteroidales; family Muribaculaceae; genus Lepagella. The sequence goes on from JAIDPP010000435.1 coordinate 63, forward strand.
GCATAAATCATCGCCGGGTCGAAGCTCATTGAAGCGATGTTGAAGGAGTTTCGGTGGAGGAGACGTCCCGGGTCGGCCTCCATCAGTTCGATAGCTGCGCGGAGCGCGTCGGGCATATACATCATATCCATGTATGTGCCGTTGCAAAGGGGACATTTGAATTCCTCGCCCTTTACGGCCGAATAGTAGATGTCAACGGCGTAATCGGTGGTGCCTCCGCCGGGAGGGGTCACGTAGGAGATCAGTCCGGGGAAGCGGACCGAACGGGTATCGACGCCGAAGCGGCGGTAATAATAGTCGGAAAGAAGCTCGCCTGTAACTTTGGTCACGCCATACATCGTGTCGGGACGCTGGATGGTGTCCTGGGGAGTATTGACATGGGGTGTGGTGGCTCCGAATGACCCGATTGAGCTGGGTGTGAAGAGTGCGCAGCCTTTCTCCCGTGCCACTTCAAGTGCGTTGTAAAGCCCTCCTACGCCGATCTTCCACGCCAATGCAGGTTTGGCTTCAGCCACGGCCGACAAGATAGCCGCGAGGTTATAGATAGTGTCGATCTTATATTTATCCACGGCGGCGGCGATCTGAGCCGGGTCCGTGATATCTACCATCTCCGCCGGACCGCTTTCGAGCAGTTCCCCCTTTGGCTCGGCTCCCTTGATATAGCCGGCCACTACATTGCCGCCGTTGTAGGTCTCCCTCAGTTTCATAGTAAGCTCCGAGCCGATCTGGCCTGTCGCTCCGATTACAAGAATATTTTTCATGACGTTTAATAAAAATAAAAGTCGTTTTCCTGTTTGGAATGTCGTTTTCCCTCCCTCGGGAGCGTATTTTCCTTGGTTTAAAATTAAATTTGAAGGTTGTTGCTGCAAAAGTAGCAATAATTCCGAAATTATTTCTACCTTTGGAGAAAATAAATAAAAAAAACTTTAATCAAAGTCTAAGATCATGTACACAAACTTTCAGAAACATCTTGAAAAGGAGCTTCAGGACATCAAGGATGCCGGTCTTTACAAGGAGGAGCGCGTAATCGTTACTCCTCAGAGCAGCGACATCGAGGTTGAAAACCGTCAGGGTGAGGTGCTGAATTTCTGCGCCAACAACTATCTTGGTCTTGCCGACAATACCCGCCTGATAGAGGCTGCGAAGAAGGCGATGGATGAACGCGGCTACGGAATGTCGTCGGTACGCTTCATCTGCGGCACTCAGGATCTGCATAAAGAACTTGAGGCAGCCATCAGCCGCTATTTCAAGACAGAGGATACTATACTCTACGCCGCATGTTTCGATGCCAACGGAGGACTTTTCGAGCCATTGTTCACCGAGCAGGATGCCATCATCTCCGATTCTCTCAACCATGCCTCGATCATCGATGGCGTGCGTCTCTGCAAGGCGAAACGTTTCCGCTATGCCAACGCGGATATGGAGGATCTGGAGCGCTGCCTGAAGGAGGCCGACGCCGCCGGATGCCGCTACAAGATCATCGCTACCGACGGCGTGTTCTCGATGGATGGCAATGTGGCTCCGATGGATAAGATATGTGAATTGGCAGAGAAATATGACGCTTTGGTGATGGTCGATGAGAGCCATTCCGCAGGCGTTGTCGGGGAGCGTGGTCGCGGCGTAGCCGAAAAGTTCGATTGCTACGGGAAGATCGATATTTTCACCGGCACATTGGGTAAGGCTTTCGGAGGCGCGATGGGTGGCTTCACTACAGGCCCGAAGGAGATAATCGACATGCTTCGTCAGCGTTCGCGTCCCTATCTTTTCTCCAACTCCGTTGCTCCATCTATAGTAGGTTCGAGCATCGAGATGTTCAAGATGCTCGACGAGAGCGACGAGCTTCACGACCGTCTGATGGAGAATGTGGCTTATTTCCGCGACAAGATGCTTGAGGCCGGGTTTGATATCAAGCCGACTCAGAGTGCGATATGTGCCGTGATGCTCTACGACGCCAAGCTTTCGCAGGATTTCGCGAAGGAGATGCAGAACGAGGGTATCTACGTGACCGGTTTCTACTATCCCGTAGTGCCGAAGGGTCAGGCTCGGATCCGCGTCCAGCTTTCTGCCGCCCATACCCGCGAACAGCTCGACAAGGCTATAGCTGCTTTCGTTAAGGTTGGAAAGAAACTCGGAGTGATTAAATAACAGCGGTATTCAAGATTATAATCCCCCGGCAGGCTATTCTTTAGGCTGCCGGGGGATTACTGTTGTGTGCCAACTGGTGCAGAGATTCTCTTCAAAATCCTATAAAAATTTGTCATGTTTATAAAGTTCAATATAACAAATAATTAGAT
>JAIDPP010000436.1 GCA_029062725.1 Muribaculaceae bacterium
GGTTTCATAAGGCTCTGTCACTTTTTGTAGAGCTCTCCCTCCGGACCGAAGTATTTATAGCGAAGATCAGTGGCCTCTTTCTCTTTGGCAGTGATCTCGGCTTCACGTTTTTTCTTCTGGTCGTCGGTAAGGAAAACCATCTCAGACTGGTAGTTTTTATACATTGTCTCGGCCTCTCGAGAAAGGTTATTGACCTCCTTTTCCCACCGTTGTGACACCTGGTTAAGCTGTTCGTTAGCCATTTCGTAAGAGGGGACGTTACGGAGGATATAATCCATATCTATGAGTGCGTATTTCTGCGCCGAAGCTCCCGCTACGCAGGTCGCCACAAAGAGAAGAGCTATGAGTATTTTCTTCATCTGGTTTGATATTTAGTTTAACGTTCGATTAATCAACTTTTTATGGAAGTTATCAACAGCTTGTAGATAATTTCCGGTTCTTTACGCCTTAATGGAGCAGACTAAACTTTCTTAATAAAGCCAATCCGGAAAAATAAAAGTTTAAAGGACCCGTATCCCCTTATAGGGCGGATCCTTTATACGGGTGAGATATAGGACTATCAGAACTCCTGACCGAGCACGAAATGGAGCTGTGAGCCACCGCGTGTACCCCATACCTTGTCGAAACCATAAGCCCAGTCGATACCGAGGAATCCGAGGATCGATAGATAGACGCGTGCTCCAACACCGGCGCTTCGCTTGAGGTTAAAGGGAGAAAAGTCGTGGACGCTTGTCCAGCAGTTTCCTGCCTCGGCGAATGCGATGGCATAGATTGTTGTGGTCGGCTGTAGGAGGAACGGGAAATGAAGCTCTACCGTAAACTTACCGTAGGCGTAGCCTTCATATCCCGAGGGAGTGAATTGTCCGTTCTCGTAGCCGCGCATCGAGATCGTTTCGGTAGCGTAGGTATAGCTTCCCGTCATGCCGTCGCCTCCGAAATAGAATGTCTCGAAAGGAGTCTTGAGATATTTATTATAAGAGCCGAGGAGTCCGAAATCGGCGCGGGTCATCAGCACGAGAGTGTAGTTGTTGTCGGGAGAGGTGAGGGGAGTGAAGGTCTTGCTCTTGAAACGCAGTTTCCAATATTCTATCCATTTGTAGAGCTGCGAGCGGGCCTGTTCGCGGGTGGTCTGGTCGGAGTTATTGTAGCTCCCCACCTCGGAGAGCATTTTCCAGTCCTTCCTCCCGAAGAGTGATGCCGGCGGAGTAAGCGTCAGGTCAACCGAGAACTGCGAACCGCGGCGAGTATAGATTGGATTGTCGATACTTGTGCGCGAGAGGTTGAGGCCGAGGGTAAGGGAGTTTGACGTACCATTTCGCATATAGTAGAGATAATCCCAGTTCTTGAGATAATACCATCGGTATGCAAGTGAGGCCTGGAACTGGAAATAGTCGTCGGGCCATGTTAGGCGCGTACCGAAACCTACGCTGACACCGGCAAGCTGAAGCACCTTGTTGGGGTCGTAGGCATTCTGTATGGCGTATGAGTTATAGTTCTGGTTGTAGGAGTTGGCGTAGAGATACTGATACTGATATGCGTTAGCCCAGTTGTTGTTGTAGAAGGCAGAGTTGATACCCGTCGAGCGGCTGTAGTCGAGCGACACAGAGAGTGAGTTAGGGCGGCTTCCTCCGAGCCACGGGTCGAAGAAAGAGATGTTGTAACTTTGATAGTATTTCGCGTTGGTCTGGGCTGATATCGAGAATGTCTGACCATCGCCGCGCGGTATGATCCCCTTATAACTGCTTGGATTGAAGAGGTTCCTCATGGAGAAGTTCGAGAAGGAGAGTGCCACCTGGCCCGTCACGCCGGTCTGTCCCCAACCGAAAGAGAGTTGCACCTTGTCGTTGGCTTTCTGTTCGAGGGTAAGGGTGATAT
>JAIDPP010000437.1 GCA_029062725.1 Muribaculaceae bacterium
AATATGCAAATTAAAACTACGCAAATATTGGTTTTAATTTTGGAATGCGGCTAAATTTTGCTATATTTGCACAAAAATATTAACCTATAAATTATAGTGCGATGAAAATCTCACACATCGAACACATCGGCATAGCCGTACCCAATCTCGAAGAAGCAATCAAGTATTATGAAAACGTTCTCGGCCTCAAGTGCTACAAGCAGGAGGTTGTGGAGGACCAGAAAGTTACGACTGCTTTCTTCAAGGTTGGCGACACTAAGATCGAGCTTCTTGAGGCTACTTCCCCCGACAGCACAATCGCCAAGTTCATCGAGAAGAACGGCGGACGCGGAGGTATGCATCATCTCGCCTTCTGCGTGGAGGATGGCGTGGCTGAGGCTTTGGCCGAGGCTGAGGAGAAGGGCATCAAACTCATCGACAAAGCTCCCCGTAAAGGTGCCGACGGCCTTCAGATCGCATTCCTTCACCCCAAATCAACAGAAGCGGTGCTGACTGAACTCTGCGAGGATCCTGCAAAGAAATAAACGTATCCTCATCAACCATCCGAATAACTTCAATTAAGTATAACAACAATGAGCAAGCAAGAGGAAAAAATCAGCGAGCTTATCGCCAAGAGAGCCGAGGCTCGCTTGGGAGGCGGCGAAAAAGCCATTATCAAACAGCACGAACGCGGTAAATACACTGCACGCGAGCGCATTGCGATGCTTCTCGATGAAGGCAGCTTCGAAGAGCTCGATATGTTTGTGACACACCGTTGCACAAACTTCGGCATGGAAAAAAAACACCCCCTCGGTGATGGTGTAGTGACAGGTTTCGGAACTATCGAAGGCCGATTGGTATATGTTTTCGCTCAGGACTTCACCGTCCTTGGAGGCTCACTCTCCGAGACTATGGCACAGAAGATCTGCAAGGTGATGGATCTCGCCATGAAGATGGGCGCTCCCTGCATCGGCCTCAACGATTCCGGCGGCGCACGTATTCAGGAGGGAATCAACGCCCTCGGCGGCTACGCGGAAATATTCCAGCGCAATATCCTCGCTTCCGGAGTAATTCCCCAGATTTCAGCCATCCTCGGTCCATGTGCCGGCGGTGCCGTTTACAGCCCTGCTCTCACAGACTTCACCATTATGACCAAGGGTCTTTCATATATGTTCCTTACTGGACCCACCGTAGTGAAGACGGTGACTGGCGAGGATGTTAGCCAGGAGCAGCTCGGCGGCGCTTCCGTTCACTCCACAAAGAGCGGCGTGACCCATTTCGCAACCGAGACCGAGGAGGAGGCTCTCGCCCTAATCCGCAAGCTTATCAGCTATATTCCCCAGAATAACCTTGAGGAAACTCCCCTCGTGGAATGTAAGGATCCCATCGACCGTCTTGAGGATAAGCTCAACGACATCATCCCTGACAGCCCCAAACGTTCATACGATATGTATGAAGTTATCGCCGCTATCGTCGATGACAGCGAGTTCCTTGAAGTGCAGCCCGATTATGCCAAGAATATCATTATCGGCTTCGCGCGCATGAACGGCCAGTCGGTAGGTATCGTCGCCAACCAGCCCAAGGTACTTGCCGGCGTCCTCGACTCTAACGCATCGCGCAAGGCTGCTCGCTTCGTCCGATTCTGCGACTGCTTCAACATTCCTCTGGTAACTCTCGTTGACGTTCCAGGATTCCTGCCCGGCACAGGTCAGGAATATAATGGTGTGATTCTTCACGGCGCAAAACTTCTTTACGCATACGGCGAGGCTACAGTGCCCAAGGTGACTGTCACTCTTCGTAAGAGCTACGGCGGTTCACACATCGTGATGAGCTGCAAGCAGCTGCGTGGCGACGTAAACTACGCTTGGCCCTCCTCTGAAATTGCCGTTATGGGTGCCGAGGGTGCGGTTGGCGTCCTCTACGCAAAGGAGGCCAAAACTCAAGAGGATCCCGCCAAGTTCAAACTTGAAAAAGAGGAAGAATACCGTGAACTCTTCGCCAACCCCTATCAGGCTGCGAAATATGGCTATATCGATGATGTTATCGAGCCGCGCAACACTCGCTTCCGCGTAATCAAAGCCCTTAACATGCTTGCCACCAAAAAGCAGACCAATCCGGCCAAGAAACATGGCAATATCCCCCTCTAAATAACTAAAGCATTCAAAATGTCGAAAAAATATATTTTGACTGCTGCATTCTGCGCAACAATGCTCGCAACGGCTCCGGCCGTTGCGAACACTGTTGTCAGCACGCAACAGCAATACACAGAGGTCTCGACTCAAGGCGACCAGACCGACGTGACCGGAGACTGGACCGACTCTAAGGAGGTCAATACCGTTCAGGAAAGTCAGATTGCCAAAAGGATGACTCAGGCTGAAAAGGCTCAGAACGCGGCTGAAAATGACAGCGCGGGGGGAGCCATTACCCTGATAGCGATGTGCATTGTCATTGGAGCACTGGTGATCCTTTCTGTTCTCTTCCTTATTTTTGGAAAGATCTCCTCACGGATTATGACCCGGAGGAAAAAAGAAGCTCATGGAGTGGACGACACTACTGCCTCCGACCATCATGAGGAAAATGATTCTGGTGAAGTGATTGCCGCGATTGCAATGGCACTCGCAGAGCATTTCGGACAAGGTCATGATATGGAAGACACTATCCTTACCATCA
>JAIDPP010000438.1 GCA_029062725.1 Muribaculaceae bacterium
GGGGAGTATATACGCCTGAACGCGCGGGGTCAGTCAGCTTGATAACTACAGTATCGTCATGGATATTGTTGAGGATCTCGATCATGAACTGACCGTTGAACCCGATCGTCATCGGATTTCCCTCGTAGCTACAGGCCACATGCTCATCAGCCGATGTGCTGTAGTCGAGGTCCTGCGAGGAGATCTTCACTCCGGTGCCGTCAAGCTCGAGAACTACAAGGTTTGACGACTTGGCGGCGAAGATACACACGCGGCGCAAAGCCGTGAGGAGCGAAACGCGGTCAACCGTTAGCTCGAACGGACTCGAGGGGGGTATAACTCGGTTATAGTTAGGATAATTCCCCTTGATGAAGAGACAGGTAAGAAGATAGTCGCCGATCTCGAAAACTGCTCCCTTGTTGTCGAAAGTGAGCTTTATATCGGCGTCATCCTTCCCGATAATGCTGCGGAGAATACCGGCAGGCTTGGCGGGCATGATGAAGGAGCCGGTGAAATCAGGGGCATATTCGCGGTTGATATATCTCACGAGCTTATGGGTATCGGAGCTGACAAAGGTAATATCCCCCTCATGAATATCCCAGTAAATTCCGGTCATAATGGGGCGAACGTTGTCTGTGCTGACCGCGAACAGAGTGTTATCTATACCCTTCTGAACAATCGCCGCCGGGAATATCATCGTACGAGCGTCTTCACCGGGCTTGCGTCCTATTGGAAATTCTGCCGCATCAACACCCATGAAAGCGAAGTGGCCGTTGAGAAATTTGATATCTACCTCCTTGGTCTTGTCGTTGATGTCGAATGTAAGAGGCTGTGAGGAGATCTCCTTTATCACTTCAAGAAGACGCTTTGCGGGCACAGCGATCTCACCGTCACACTCGCTTTCAAATATCTCCATGTATGCGGTCATTACATTCTCCTGATCGCTCCCGGTTATACTGAGACGGTCGCCCTCTACCTTGAGGAGGAAGTTATCGAGAATGGATAATGCGTTTTTGGCGTTGATAACCTTGCTGACAGCCTGCAGCTGCGTCTGAAAGGTCTTGCCGGATACATTGAATTTCATATATATTGTTTTTTCTGTTTTCTAAACTTCATAAACTGAAAATGTCGTCCGATTATTGTATGGACGCGAGGCCCTTGAGCGGCGTGGACGCATTTCCTTGCAAAGATAACTATTATTTGGCAATTCAACAATATGAAAAAAGATGTGTCGGAAAACATTCCGACACATCCTATAGTCGTTACGCTTCAAAAAGCGATATTGAGCCGATATTACTCGGAAACAACCTCGAATTCAACCTCTGCAACAACGTCCTTGAGGAACTTGACGGTAGCTGTGTAGGTGCCCACTTCCTTCACCGGCTCTTTGAGATAGATGAGTTTGCGGTCAACGCTGTGGCCGGCCTTCTCAAGAGCTTCTGCGATCTGGATAGCGTTTACAGAACCGAAAACGGTGCCTGTAGCGCTGGTCTTGGCGCCGATAGTGAGTTTGAGTCCTTCGAGGGCTGCTGCGGCTGCCTCAGCCTCTGCATGGATCTTGGCGATCTTGTGAGCGCGCTGCTTCTGATCCTCTGCGAGACGCTTGAGGGCGGCTGTAGAGGCGATGATAGCGATACCCTGGGGGATGAGGTAGTTGCGGCCATAACCGTCCTTAACCTCTACGACATCGTCTTTGTAGCCCAGATTGGGTACATTTTCTTTAAGTATAACTTTCATTGTGTTGTCTTTTAGATATTAAAAACGGATTATTTCATCAAGTCGGTAACGTAGGGTAGAAGAGCGAGGTGACGGGCACGCTTTACGGCCTGGGCCACACGACGCTGGAACTTCAGGGAAGTACCGGTGATACGGCGGGGAAGAATCTTACCCTGCTCGTTAAGGAATTTCTTGAGGAACTCAGGATCCTTATAATCGATATATTTGATACCGCTACGTTTGAAACGACAGTATTTCTTCTTCTTGGTGTCAACCGACAGAGGGGTGAGATAACGTATTTCGTTCTGTGCTGCCATGATTATGCCTCCTGATTTTTAGCCTCAGCCTCAGCCTCAGCGGGTTTCTCGTTTGCTTTCTGTGCTCTCACTTTGCGACGCTTGTCTGCATATTCCTGAGCGTATTTGTCAAGACGGAATGTGAGGAAGCGAAGTACGCGCTCATCGCGACGGAAGGCGGTCTCAAGCTTCTTGACGATTGTCGGCTCGCCCTTGAACTCTACCAAGGTGTAGAAACCTGTGGATTTCTTCTGGATGGGATAAGCGAGTTTGCGCAGACCCCAAAGTTCTTCACTTACGATCTCGCCGCCGTTGGCTTTGAGAACCTCTGTGAACTTCTCTACCGCTTCCTTCATCTGATCGTCAGACAAAACGGGAGTTAAAATGAAAACGGTCTCGTAGTAATTCATACGTTTTGTTACAAATATTTAATTAATTTTTCCGCCTCCCCTTTCTGGAAAAGACGTAACAGTTTTCGGGAATACAGATATTTTCCCGAAAACTGTCGCAAAATTAATACTTTTTTTTCAAATATGCAAATTCTCTTTTATTCGACTCGCAAAAACGGCGACTCTTATGAGCCGCCGTTTTTATCTTCTTCAATATCTTATTTGTAAAGATAGTCTGAGAGCTGATCAGGCATGAAGTTCTCGATGAAGCTTACATGCTTGGATACCTCTGCCTGTCCCATCTTCACGAATACATGAAGTGAACGGCGGCTCTCCTCATCACGCTGGGCGTCGAAAAGAAGGAGATAACCCATGATGATATAACCGGCCATCTCCACGAGACGACGGGCCATGAAATCGAGAAGCTCATCGTTCTTTGCTCCCATCACTTTCTCTACCGCGGCGGCATACTGCTGGGTCATGAAGTCGAGGACACCCTTTACATTCTCATCCTCGGCTGCAACCTCCATGCTCTGCTGCTCCTTGATCCAGTTGAGGTATGTTCCGGTTGTGACGTGACGGATAGCCGCTACCACCTGAAGCTGAGTCGTGCCCTCATAGATAGAGGTGATACGCGCATCGCGGTAGATTCGCTCGCAGGCATAGTCCTTCATAAAACCTGAACCACCATGAATCTGGATTGCATCGTAGGCGTTCTGATTGCAGAACTCAGATGTCATACCCTTTGCAAGCGGAGTGAAAGCATCGGCAAGACGGCTGTAATATTTTGCCTCTTTCTTCTCCTCGACATCGAGCTTGCGTTCCTTGGCGATATCATCATAAATCTTGTAGATATCCACAAAGCGGGAACAAGCGTAAAGAAGCGAACGACCTGCATCGAGCTTTGCCTTCATCACTGAAAGAATCTCCGCGACAGCGGGGAAGTTAATGATCTCCTTACCGAACTGTTTGCGTTCCTTGGCATACTGAAGTGCCTCGCGATAGGCTGCCTCGCAGATACCTACGCTCTGGGCGGCGATGCCGAGACGGGCACCGTTCATTAAGGCCATCACATATTTGATTAGTCCGAGACGGGTGCTTCCCACAAGTTCCGCGGGGGCATCTTTATAAACGAGTTCACAAGTAGGACTCCCCTTGATACCCATCTTGTTCTCGATGCGACGAACGTCAACTCCGCCGTTACGCTTGTCGTAGATGAACATCGAAAGACCACGGCCGTCGCGAGTGCCTTCTTCTGAACGAGCGAGTACGAGGTGGATATCGGAGTCACCGTTCGTGATGAATCGCTTCACGCCGTTAAGCACCCAAGAACCATCCTCCTTCTGAGTGGCCTTGAGCATCACGGACTGAAGGTCCGATCCGGCATCCGGCTCCGTGAGGTCCATAGACATTGTCTCGCCTGCGCAAACACGGGGTATATATTTCTTCTTCTGCTCTTCATCGGCAAACTCATAGATGGTCTCCGCGCAATCCTGAAGACCCCAGAGGTTTTCGAATCCGGCATCGGCCCGGCTCACCATATCGGCTGCCATGATATAGGGAGTGATGGGGAAGTTAAGGCCTCCGAGCCGACGGGGCATAGACATTCCCATCAGACCGGCTTTACGGCAGGCCTCAAGGTTCTTCTTTGTTCCGTCGGCATAGATTACGCGGCTATTCTCCACGCGCGGTCCCTGATGGTCAACATCCTCGGCGTTCTCGGCAATGATGTTGCCGCAGAGGTCTCCCACGATGTCAAGCACGCGGTCGTAGCTATCCATAGCATCCTCGAAGTTCTGGGGAGCGTAATCATATTTGTCGGCGTCTGCATAGTCGCGCTCTTTGAGCTTTACGATCTTCTCCATCAGGGGATGGTTGAGATGGAGCTTGAATGCCGGATTGTCGTTATAGAAATTTGCCATTGCCTTATTTCGAATTCTTTTTGTAATACTTGATTAATTTGGGAACTACATCCTCCACCTTGCCGGTGATCACATAGTCGGCGATAGAATTTATCGGTGCGTTAGGATCGGTATTGATGGAAATGATGATCGAAGAGTCCTGCATTCCGGCGATATGCTGGATCTGGCCGGAAACTCCACAGGCGATATAGAGCTTAGGACGGACGGTCACACCGGTCTGACCGATCTGACGGTCATGGTCGGCCCATCCGGCATCTACTGCGGCGCGAGTCGCACCCACTTCGCCTCCGAGCACGTCGGCAAGCTGTTCAAGCATCTCGAAGTTTTCTTTGCTGCCCATTCCGTAGCCTCCGGCAACGATGATAGGACTCCCCTTAAGGTTGACCTTGGATTTCTCTATGTTTCGGTCGATCACCTCCACCACAAAGTCTTCCTTGTTGGTGTATTTGTTTACATCGAGGTCAACTACCTCTCCGACATAGTTGGAATCTCTGACCTCCTTCTTCATGACTCCCTCGCGCACTGTCGCCATCTGAGGGCGACACTCCGGATTGACGATTGTGGCTACGATATTTCCGCCGAACGCCGGACGAATCTGAAGAAGAAGATCCTTATATTCGTTCCCTTTGGCGTCCTTATGATCCCCGATCTCAAGAGCCGTGCAGTCGGCTGTCAGACCGCTGTGAAGAGCCGAGGATACGCGCGGACCGAGGTCGCGGCCGATAGAAGTAGCGCCCATGAAGGCGATACGCGGCTCAATCTCTTTAAACAGGTTGATAAGGATGGAGCTGTGGGGAAGTGAAGTATAGGGATAAAGACGCGAATCCTCCACCTTGTAAATTCGGTCAACACCGTAGGGTAAGATCTGCTTTTCGATACCCTTAAGGTTGTCGCCTGCCACTACGGCCTCAAGCTTGATGCCGAGCTTGTCGGCGAGGGCGCGGCCTTTGGTGAGAAGTTCAAGACTGACATCGGCGATCTTGCCGTCCTCATACTCGCAATATACTATCAGATTGTTCTTGTCTGTTGCCATGTCTTTAGCCGATTGTGTGGTTAGCGATTAATTCCTT
>JAIDPP010000439.1 GCA_029062725.1 Muribaculaceae bacterium
GGTAATAATTACGAGTCGGCTATCGTAGTTTCTCAGAACGCCCTCAAGGATTACCCATATTCAAAATATAAGGAGGATTTCGAACTTCTGATTCTGAAATCCAAATTTCAGGAAGCCAAGCAAAGCGTAAGTGAGCGTCAAGCCGACCGCTACAGGGATGTCGTAGATGAATATTTCTCTTTCATCAATAACAATCCAGATTCCAAACATAAGAAGGAGGCGGAGACGATCTATAGGATCGCCAGCAAAAACGCAGGCATCTGATCTCTTTCCCCGGATATAATTCTTTAAGTACATAAAACATAAATCATAATAGAACTTATGGATTATAAGAAAACTAACGCACCCCTCAACACTGTCACTCGTGATATGATCGCTATGGCAGAGCAGACGGGAAATGTATATGAGACCGTTTGCGTGATCGGTAAACGCGCAAACCAAATCTCTATCGAACTCAAGAAGGAACTTGAAAAGAAACTTCAGGAGTTTGCTTCTACCGACAACCTTGAGGAGGTATCAGAAAACCGCGAACAGATTGAGATTTCCAGATTTTATGAAAAGCTTCCCAAGCCTACTCTTATCGCAACTCAGGAGTATATAGAACATAAACTTTACTTCTCCAATCCCCTGAAGGAGAAGGATAAACTTGATCTCGACTGATTTTGATATCCAACTTAAATATATATATGCCGCGGTCCTTCCACGGCATTTTTTGTTTTGAAAATGGCTTCCTTCTATTGCTTCAATCCGGAAACGGATCTTGCCCTCGCTCAAAATCGCGATTGTTATACTCCCAATAAAAAAATCAAGGAGTTCCGCGACCGGCTTGCTCTGCTGCCATCCCTATGGGGGAGAGAGGAAGACTATATAATTATTCCTGATAATCCGGTTATTATTCCCGAAAATCTTCCCTTGTTTCATCTTATGCAGTTGAAAAGGATGAAGCCGGTCAGGTTAAAGGATTTAAAAGAATTGGTCGGACAGCTCGCCGAAACAGGCGAGGATTTCTTAATCGAGCCCTGGGGTTGGAACAAGGATTTTCGGAAAACTATGCTGAAAAATGGAATCCCTGTATCCAAACTCCCCTCATTAGTGTATCTGAAGAAAGTCAGGGAATTGTCTCATAGAAGGACCTCTACTCTGTTCTTTAAGGAGTATGGTGACTTTTTTCCGGCTTGTGCCGCTCCGATTGAGATTACGAACCTTACGGATTTGCGCACTCTTCTAACCTCCGGGTCAGACTTCTGCCTTAAGGCTCCCTGGAGCAGTTCCGGAAGAGGTGTGGTTTTCACCACACAGCAGACACAAGCAAAAATCATGGAATGGGTTGCCGGAACAATAAGGAGTCAGGGATCGGTTATGGTAGAATCCCTGTTCGATAGAACTCTGGATTTTGCCTCCGAATGGATTTCCGATAATAATGGAGTTCATTTTTGCGGCCTTTCGCTTTTCAAGTGTTCTGAAAGAGGGAAATATCAGGGTAACTATCTTCTGTCGCAAACAGAAATTGAATCGGTGATTGCCAGAGCGTGCGATTGGAACCAGGAAATTATCGAGAAACAGAAGGAGTTTCTTACACACCATATCGCTCCTTATTATAAAGGGTATGTCGGGATCGATATGCTCGCGGAGGGAAAGACAATTAATCCCTGTGTTGAGATTAATCTCAGACATACGATGGGTCACGTAGCCATTGGAATAACTGAAGAATTAATAGTTGGTAAATCCGAAGCAGTCAAGAGCTCGCTTTCTTCTCTTTTTCCCGGCCGATATTTCTTACCGACTCAATTATAGTTCTCGGAAACCCATTTCTTCCTCGTTACAAAATGTAAAGTCCCGGAACCAATGAAAATATCTTAATTCATCAAGTAAAGATTAATTCCCAATGGATCAACTGAAAATCGACATTATCGGTCGTGGCAAAGTGGCTTCCCACCTTTTTACCGCTTTTTCTGAAAAGGCCGATACGGCAGTGGTGAATCCACATACACTCGAAGGACTTCGTATAGACGCGGATTTCATTCTTATATCCGTAACAGATTCAGCTATCGGAGAAATTATCGAAAATCTACCCGCGGTTAAAGGGATTGTTGCTCACACCTCCGGTTCGACTTCGATAGATTTATTTAAGAAAAAAGATTCCATAAGAAATTATGGAGTCTGTTATCCACTCCAGACCTTTACCAAAGGTAAAAGGCTCGATGATTCAGCAATTCCTTTCTATTTTGAAGGAAGTGACGCGGAGGTTGAACGAAGGCTGATGAAGCTTGCGTCAATGATTTCGGATAATGCAAGACAGGCGGATTCCTTAAAAAGAAGAAAACTCCATGTTGCCGCGGTGTTCGCCTGCAATTTTACAAATCACTTGTGGGCGCTTTCCGATAAATTTCTCTCAGATGCCGGACTTGATTTCAAGGATCTCCTTCCCCTCATTCAGGAAACCTTCGAGAAGGTAAAGTACATTCCACCTCGCGAAGCACAGACAGGACCAGCCGTCAGGGATGATCAGGCGACTATCAAATCCCATATCGATGAACTTGACAATCTCCCGGATTATAAAGCAATCTATCTTTTGCTCTCAGATTCAATAGCCAATATGAACAGACCTGAGAATCCATCTGATGATAGTCATTTTAAATGCCAAATTCCGGATTTAAACAAAAACTAAACAAAATCTAAACAGACATTAAACAGTTTATAAA
>JAIDPP010000044.1 GCA_029062725.1 Muribaculaceae bacterium
ATGAAATGAGATTATTGCATAATAATATATATGGTTCTATGGAAAGGGTAAGAAATAAGGGACGATAAATAATGCCAAATTCTTGATTTTAAAAATCGGTTAAGGTGAAACTGTGAAATGCTTAATTTTTAAGTGCCCTCTTGTGAAAGGGGGATTTGTGATTATCTAATTTTTTTTATTAATTTTGCCGTTCAGAAAAAAGAGATTGGAAATGACTATTATCGACGGCAAAAAGACAGCGGCCGAAATCAAACAGGAGATTGCGGCCGAAGTAAAGGAAATTGAAAGCAAAGGAGGCCGCGCACCCCATCTGGCGGCTATCCTCGTCGGCCACGACGGAGGATCAGAGACCTACGTGGCTAATAAGGTGAAGGCCTGCGGCGAGTGTGGATTCCGCAGTTCGCTGATACGATTCGAGGATGACGTGACCGAAGAACGCCTTCTCGAAGAGATCAAGCGTCTCAACGAAGATCCGGAAGTGGATGGATTCATTGTCCAGCTTCCGCTCCCCCGCCACATCGACGAGCAGCGTGTGATCCGCGCCATTGACCCCGACAAGGATGTCGATGGCTTCCACCCCGTGAATGTCGGCAAGATGTCGATCGGTCTCCCCGGATTCGTATCCGCCACACCGGCCGGAATCATTGAACTTCTGCGCCGTTACGGCGTTGAGACAAAAGGGAAGCATGCCGTCGTGCTCGGCCGAAGCAACATCGTCGGTAAGCCTATGGCCACCCTGCTAATGCAGAAAGCCAATCCCGGTAACTGCACCGTGACCGTATGCCATTCCGCCACTCCTAATATCAAGGAGATTTGTCGTCAGGCCGACATCATAGTCGCCGCTCTCGGATCTCCCGGTTTCGTGACAGAGGATATGGTGAAACCCGGCGCTACCGTGATCGATGTAGGTACTACCCGGGTCGCTGACTCCACACGCAAATCCGGATGGCGTCTGCGCGGCGACGTCGATTTCGATAATGTGGCGGAGAAATGTGAGTTTATCACCCCCGTTCCCGGTGGTGTTGGCCCCATGACCATCTGCTCCCTGATGATGAACACCCTCAAAGCCTACAAAGGGTAAAAACAGATAATAAAAGGGAGTCTTTTTACTTCCTTAACAGAATAAAGATGAAAAACCTGGTGATAGTAGAGTCGCCCGCAAAGGCGAAGACCATAGAAAAGTTTTTAGGAGCCGACTTCAAGGTGATGTCGAGTATCGGACATATCCGCGATCTGAAGTCGAAAGGGATGAGCGTGGAGATCGACAACGATTTCTCACCCGTCTATGAAGTCCCGGCCGAAAAACGGGATGTGGTCAAGGCCCTGAAAACCGAGGCGGCGAAAGCCGATACCGTCTGGCTCGCTTCCGATGAAGACCGCGAGGGAGAGGCTATTGCCTGGCATCTCGCAGAAGTGCTCGGACTCGACCCTACAAAGACTAAGCGTATCGTTTTCCACGAAATCACCAAACCGGCCATCCTGGAGGCGATCGCAAATCCGAGGGTCATCGACCTCGACCGCGTCAACGCCCAGCAGGCCCGCCGCGTGCTCGACCGCATCGTCGGTTTCGAGCTTTCCCCCGTGCTCTGGAAGAAAATAAAACCGGCCCTATCGGCAGGCCGCGTGCAGAGCGTGGCCGTAAGACTAATCTGCGAAAGGGAGAAAGAGATCGATGCGTTCATCCCCGAACCATATTTCCGGGTCACAGGACGCTTCGCCACCCCCGAAGGGGAGGAGATGAAAGCCGAACTTAAGCACCGTATCTCCGATCGCGATACGGCAATGCGCTTTCTGGAGGAATGTAAGGATGCGGAGTTTCAGGTGTCGGAAGTAGCCGTAAAGCCCGTGAAACGTTCACCCGCTCCCCCTTTCACAACCTCGACGCTACAGCAGGAGGCCGGAAAGCGTCTCGGGTTCTCCGTGAAGCAGACCATGCGCACCGCCCAGAAACTATATGAGGAGGGACGCATCACATATATGCGTACCGACTCCACAAACCTGTCGGCCCTCGCAATCCGCGATATCAAGGGAGTCGTGGAGGAAGACTACGGAAAGGATTATCATAAGGAACGTCATTTCCACACCCATTCCAAGGGAGCGCAGGAAGCTCATGAAGCAATCCGCCCCACATACATCAGCAACCGGACCATAGAGGGTGACGAGCGCGAACGCCGCCTCTACGACCTTATATGGAAACGTGCCGTTGCCTCTCAGATGGCCGATGCCGTTCTGGAGAAGAGCAACGTGGATATAGAGGTTCGCCGTGGAGGAAAGGGAACCGGAGAAGAATTCCGCGCCGAAGGGGAAGTGATCGTTTTCGAAGGCTTTATGAAAGCCTACGGTGCCGACTCCGCAGATGAAAGCGGACTGCTCCCGAAAGTGGAGAAGGGGGAAAAACTAACCGACCGTGAGATTACTGCCACAGAACGCTTCACGCTCCCTCCGGCTCGATATACCGAGGCCTCGCTTGTGAAAAAGATGGAGGATCTCGGCATCGGACGTCCCTCGACCTACGCCCCCACCATCTCCACCATTCAGGACCGCGACTATATCCGCCACGGAGAGAAACGCGGCGAACCGCGTCAATATCAGGTAATGACCCTCGAGAACGCCAATATATCAACCGAAACCCTCTCCGAAATGGCCGGAAGCGAGAAAGGTAAACTTATACCTACCGATGTCGGAATGGTGGTGAACGACTTTCTTACCGCAAATTTCCCCGATATCCTCGATTATAACTTCACAGCCCGTGTTGAAGAGAAATTCGATGAGATTGCGGAGGGGAAATTAGGCTGGAAAAAGGAACTGGCCGGATTCTACGGCGATTTCCACCCCTCTATCGACCGTGTCAACACAATGCGTACAGAGCATAAGGTCGGAGAGCGGCAGCTTGGCACTGATCCTGCCTCCGGTCGCCCGGTGTCGGTAAAGATCGGACGCTTCGGCCCTGTGGTGCAGATCGGAGAGGCCACGGATGAGGAGAAACCGCTCTTCGCAAGCCTCAACGCCGGACAGAGCATCTATGACATAACCCTTGAGGAAGCCCTGAAACTGTTTGAGCTGCCGCGAAGCCTCGGCCAATATGAGGGAGAGGAGGTGAAAGCCGCCATCGGTCGCTTTGGCCCATATATCCAGATCGCCAAGGAATACGTCTCCATCCCCAAGGAGCTCGCTCCCCAGACTATCACTCTCGAGGAGGCCGTCGAACTTATAAAAGCCAAGCGTGAAGCCGATGCCAACCGACTTATAAAGGCTTTCGATGAAATGCCCGGACTCGAAATACTCAACGGACGCTTCGGGCCCTATATCGCATATAAGAAAGAGGGCGCAAGGAAAGCCGTAAACTATAAGATTCCGAAAGGCACCGACCCCGCCTCACTCACTTTAGAGGAGGTAAAAGCCATTATGGAAGCGCCCGCGCCCGCAAAGAAGAAGAGGACTGTAAAAAAGAAATAATGCTTTCCGGAATCCTGATAATCTCAACAAAAATTAACAATTTTTTGTTGAGATTATATGATTCCGGATAATAAACATATCGAAAAAAAATCCCCCCGGCTGCGTGTCGCCAAAATCATCGGCTACTCCATAGGGGGATTATTGCTTTTAATAATCCTGCTTCTGGCCGGAGCCACCTGGTGGCTCACTCCGGAGCGTCTCACCAGAATCGTCAACCGCGAAGCGAGCGAGAACCTCTATGCCGATGTCAAGGCAAGCGATGTCCGCTTCACCCTCTGGAGCTCATGGCCCCACCTATGCGTGGAGTTTGATTCGGTGACGGTAAGGAGCCGAGTGTTCGACAGCATTCCGGCCTCACTCAAGCAGTCGCTCCCCTCTGACGCCGCCTTCCTCGCTTCCGCCTCCCATTTCCGCGGAGGTATAAACCTCCTCTCCATGCTGCGTGGCCGAATATCACTGAGCGATGTTGAAATAGGTTCTCTACGCCTTAACCTCTTCTCACTCAACGACTCCCTCTCTAACTTCGACATCATTCCCCCGGACTCTACAAAAACCCGCATCCCATACTTTACCTCCGACCGCATCACCCTGCTCGACAGGGGAATGATCCGTTATCGCTCAGTGCCCGACAGCGCGGATGCCGCCGTGGATATAAAGGCCCTTACCCTCGAGCGTCGGGATAAGAAGGTAGGTAAGGGGAAGGAAGACCGTTATGGTCTCCGGATATTGGGAGATGTTGACGCATCTGTGGGAGCGCTCACCGTGCTCCGAGGTTTCCCATTCGACCTGGGAGGAGAAGTAGATCTCGGGTTCGACCCTTTCAGATTCTCTACAAAGAATTATAACGTCAACTTAGGTTCAATACATGGGGATATCGACATGAAGATGCAGGTCGGAGGAGACTCGAGCCTCGATGCGTTCCGATGGCATCTCGATAATTTTGATCTTATCCGTTTTCTTTCTTTCCTCCCCGGGGTGAGCGTGCCTACGGGAGGAAGTTTTGAAGCGCCGTTAACCGTTAACGCCACCGCACGCCTCACCTCTCCCTGGCATCTATCCTCGGATATACTTCCTTCGGCTGAGGTGGATTTCGAGGTGGTTGACGGAAATATGGACTATACTATGGAGGATGGCCGCCGAATAGTGCTCAGGCATGAAGGAGCGCGCGGACAGTTGCTGTTTGACGGCGCCGATCCTGCCGCATCTTCATTCGTGATACCCCCTTTCCGAATTACGGGTGAAGGAACGGATGTCATGCTTGGAGCCTCTATGACACGTTTATTAGCCACTCCCGAGGTTGAAGGATACGTTCAGGGGAAAGCAGGAATCGCGCCGTTGGCCAATATTTTCCCAATGCTAAAAGGTTTCGCCCCAAAAGGTGATGCCGAAGCGCAGGGTGCTTTCTCTGCACGGCTTGTACCGCTCTCGCAGATCGCCTCCGCAGAACACCCCGTAAAGGATATGGAGATGCAGGGAAACGTGACTCTCTCGGATTTCTCTTTTTCTCCGATGGTAGGAGGACGCAAAATGACCGCCTCCGGGAAAAGTCTTGAACTCTCTTTCGCCACCCCCGCAGATTCGGCTTCCTCTCTCCCGGAGTCTCTTCCTTTTCTCGTCAAGGGGGAAGGGATAAACCTGGCTATCCCCTCAAAAAAAATCACGCTCTCGCTCAAAGATCTTCAGCTCGACGGCACAGTACCCGCATCATTGCTGAACGGCACAGGACTGAAAAACATTCCGCGTATGTCGGCCGGATTCAAAAGCTCCGCCCTCTCCCTCCGGGCCGGAAAGGATCGGGTGGATTTGAACGGCATCTCGCTCGACCTCTCGGCCACTCCGAATAAGAAAGAGATTACCGTAGCCGATTACCGTATGCCCCCCCTATGGAACGCTGACCTCGAGATACGTTCCGACATTCCCCATTCCTCCCCTTTCCTTGAGGTGAAACTGCCGGAAGAGGCGCGGGAGATGATGAGGAAATGGAGATCATACGCACACCTTAAAATCGCTTCCGGCGTAATCTCTACTCCCGATTTCCCGGCCGCAAACCGATTGCGCAATGTGGATATCGCCGCCTCGTTCGATTCCATAGTGGTAAGGAACATATCGCTACGCTCACGTTCGTCGGCCATGTCGATGCGCGGATCTGTGACCAATCTCCGGCAGTTTCTTAATTCCTCGATTCCCGCTCCGCTCTATGTGGATATGGATGTGGCAATCGATACGGTTCAGGTGAATCAGCTCGCGGGCACGTATATGCGCGGTGCAGGACGCCATGCCGACTCCGCCCCGGCCAATCCGGGTGCCGATACGGTGGCCCTTCTTTTGCCACGCAATCTCTTCGCCGATATCCACGCCTCCGCAAAAATGAGTCAGTATATGGATCTGCATCTATACGACCTTGCCGCCGGACTATGGATGCACGACGGAGATCTGGATGTGGAGAACCTTCGCATCTCCGCCGATTTCGGACATGCCTTCCTCGATTTCGGGATGAAGACATCGGATATAGAGCGTATCGGAATGACCGGAGATGTCGCCCTTTCGGGTATCAATGTGGTGGGATTCTTCAGAAATTTCCATACACTGCTGCTTATGATGCCTCAGATGAAAAACCTTGAAGGGGAGATTTCCGCCGAGGCAAATTTCAGTCTGCTGACTTTCCCCGACATGTATGTGAATATCCCCTCTATGGCAGCTGATATCCGGATTCAGGGCGATGGTCTGACAGTTCATCAGAGCCCCTTTATCCGACACATCACCCGGATGCTGCTGATACGCGAGGACGGCGACCTGCATATCGCCGACATGAATGTCCACGCCTCGCTCCACGACAATCTTTTGGAACTCTATCCGTTCAATTTCATAGTGGATAAATACCGTCTGCGGATGGGAGGGGTGAATAATTTCAACGGTGACCTCTATTACCATATAGGAGTGGAGAAATCCTTTATCCCCTTCCCGTTCGGAATAAACATCATCGGCAATATATCCAAGCCGAAGATAAGGTTCGGAGGGGCTCATTGGAAGATAAAGAAGGGAGAGGAGATCACGGCATCGGTAATGGAGGAGCATAAGATCAATATTGTGGCCGAGGGGAAGAAATTCCTCAAGGAATTCATACGCAAGGCGGCCGAGGCCGACAAATAGTCCCTTCCGCCTCCGTGCCGGTTTAATTTTAGGAAAAAAATGATAAAAGCAGCATTGATAGATATGGATGGAGTGCTTTACGACTCCATGAAATATCATACGCTGGCATGGCAGCGTATGATGTCGGAAAGAGGCGTGGAATGTGACCGTGATGAATTTTATCTCTATGAGGGAATGACAGGGGCGGCCACGATCAACCTTCTTTTCCGCCGCGCCTTCGGACGCGATTGCGACCCGGAAGAGGCTCGTCGCCTTTATGAGCGGAAAAGCGAACTTTTCCGGGAGATAGGAAAGAGGGTGCCTATGCCCGGCTGCGCCGAACTGCTCAGGCAGCTCAAGGAGGCGGCAGTGAGATGCGTGCTCGTCACTGGCTCCGGCCAAGGATCTCTTCTGGATGCCATAAATGAGGATTATCCAGGAGTTTTTGACCCCGCCGACCGCGTGACGGCCCGCGATGTAAAGCATGGAAAACCGGATCCGGAACCTTATCTCAAGGGGCTTGAGATTGCCGGGGTGGAGCCGCATGAGGCGATTGTCATAGAGAATGCTCCTTTAGGAGTGAGAGCCGGGAAAGCAGCCGGGCTATATACTGTGGCCATTACCACGGGGCCTATCCCGCGGGAGGAATTCATTAAGGAGAGGGCGGATGTGATATTCCCTTCCATGCCGGCGGCGGCCGAAAGAATAGGGGAAATAATGAAAAGTCTCCCTCAGCCGCGCCTCTCTTGATCCATATAAGAGTGCAATTCATTGGGAGTGGACCAGCCATACGTCATATCATATACCGGAAAAAGGAGGCTAATCTCAACGATCGGCCTCCTTCCGATTAAAATTAGGTTGAATCAAATCATCTTATTCATATCTTGTGACGTACGAACTTCAATTCAATCAATTTTAATGGGGCGTGTCTGTGCAGGCTGATCCTCCCGGCCCACAGGCTCGGTCAGAATCTCCTGAAGCAGTCCGCTCCTCCACAACAATCAGAGTAATCGATTATCATTATCTCAAAAAGGCGTGCCCTCTTCCGGGTCTCCCCTTTCTAACTGACCTATACAACCATTCAAATAAGATTTCAATCAGTTATCAAAAATTGCAACGTAAGGCTTTTAATTTCTTATTTTGTATGACCTCTTTCTATCTCTTTTACCTTATCCACCCCGGAAGGGTGGATAAGGATTCATTTATCTTTAAGAATACCTGAAAAACTTAATTTTGTAAATCAAATATCTTATTAGAACCAACAAGAGTAATTGATTTTTTATTTTCACTGGCAAAAGTATAACTAATAATTCAATTGTCCAAATTTTTTCTAAAAAATTTTTTAAAAATTTTACAATTTTCTTTAAATAGGATGTTTTTAAAGGCTAATAGCCCTCTCCTATCCCTATTTCGATAGCAATTATCCAGAGTACGATACCAATCATACATTTTCTGATACCAATCATACCATAGAAAGGCGGTGTGTCAAAATTCAGGATTTTGAATTTTGACACGCCGTCTTTTATTTATCCGGATGGCGAGGGTGCTGTCAGAATGGTTCGGATGGTAGGCGGTTGAGATTGAGGCTGTCGGGAGCATA
>JAIDPP010000440.1 GCA_029062725.1 Muribaculaceae bacterium
ATATTTCATCTTGCCGACCATACGTATAAGCTCGGGATGGAGTCCGTGGATACCGAGGTCGATGGCCGTCCGTTTGCCGGTCTCGATAATCTCCTCTTCAACCTGCTTGCGCACTTTTGCCACCACCTCTTCGATACGGGCCGGATGTATGCGGCCGTCAACAACCAGCTGATGGAGAGCGAGACGCGCGATCTCCCTTCTAACGGGGTCGAAGCCGGAGAGGACGATCGCTTCCGGGGTATCGTCAACGATGATCTCGATACCGGTAGCGGCTTCAAGGGCACGGATATTCCGGCCTTCTCGCCCGATGATGCGGCCCTTTATCTCATCGTTGTCAATATGGAATACGGTAACAGAATTCTCTACAGCCGTTTCTGTTGCTACTCTCTGAATCGACTGGATAACGATGCGCTTCGCCTCTTTGGAGGCTGTCATCTTGGCATCGTCCATGATATCGTTGATATATCCGGCTGCCGCTGTCTTGGCTTCATCCTTGAGGCTTTCTACGAGTTTCTCCTTTGCCTCCTCGGCGGAAAGACCGGAGATACGCTCCAGCTCTTCGGTCACCTGGCGGTGACGGTGCTCGATCTCTGCGGCACGGTTCTCAAGCATGGCCTCGCGGTTGTCAAGGTTATTTCTGGTGTTGTCAAGTTCGTTCTTGCGACGCTGGTTCTCACTGTGCATCTGATTTAGCTGAAGCTCGCGCTGCTTGAGTCTTGATTCGGTATTCTGGATTTTCTGTAGCTTCTGGGAAGCTGTGCGTTCCGCTTCGCCTAAAATCCTGAGTTCCTCCTCCTTTGCCTTAAGGATACGGTCCTTCTTGATATTATCGGCCTCGGTATTGGCCTCTTTTATGATGACGTTGGCGCGAGAATTGGCGTTCTTGCGACTGACGTTCATGGCGACCGCATATCCCGCCACAGCGGTGGCGATCGCTATGATTATCCATATTGCTGTTCCCATTTATGTCTGTTATTGAATGTATAAGATGATTATTATGGTTTGTGGTTAATCGTCATAACATCACTGATACATCAACATTCCAACCTGTTGAGTCCTTCCTCGCACCGGCGGGCGATCGAAAGTGCCTCGGCTTCGGCTGCGAGTTGGTCGCGATAGAAGGACGCAAAACGATAGACGATCATGGCGAGAAGCTCGCGTTCATCCTTCTGCGGATATTTCCTTCTGAAATCCCTGAAGATTTTATCTATCTCATTCTCGGTGTCGCGTATGAAATCCTGTCTATGGAAGGGGACGGTCAGATTTACTGTCTGCCCTCCTATCTTAATCGACATATTGACTTTTCCAGGCTCCATGTTTCAAAACCGAATATGTGAATTTTATTCCTTAAGCATTTCAATGCAACGGTCAATGTTGCGTATCAGCTGGCCTATCAGGCGTCTCGCGTCGATAATCGTGTCGGGGTTCTGCGCCAGTCGGTGAGAAACTGCAAGAAACTCGGAATCCGTCTTTGCACGGTCACGTTCCATACGCGTCTCTTCGATAGTGCGTCGCAACGATTCATTCTCTTCCTCAAGCATCCTGTTTCGTACACGCAACGAACTGACGCTTTCATTCAAAGCGTCGATCTTCACCTGTAGGGATTCAAGGACTGTCAGAAGAGTTGATGCCATCAGTGCCAATTTTCTACAAAATTAATTAAAAAAAGCGTAACCGCCAACTATTTTAATACCATTTGATACCGTTATTGGCGGAAGAGCGCTTGTCGTATTTGAGGTCTTTGAGGAGAGATGACTTCACTGCGATGTGGAAGTTGTATGATTTATAAGGTCCTACGGGCACGAAGGCGGCTGTCATGGTGAAACAGTGAAGGTCGCGCGAAATGCTGCAGTTCATATATGCCAGCTTCTTCGCGTCGAAGTCATAGGAGGCTGAGAAGGAGAAGTTCCAGTTTTTTGTCGGTCTTATCGATCCGTTGAACGACAGGTTCTGGTTCCATCTTCCGTCATATTCCATCTTTACCGGATTGAACGCTCCGTATCCATAGCTTACCGAATAGTTCACCGACAGGCTCCACGGACACTCCCATTTGGCATAACCGTCGTAGCCGGCTTCCTCCGTATCTTCATATCTTTGCCTTCGTCGAGCTTCGGTCCGGCCTGTAAAGGCATCCTCTTCCTCATTGTCGGGATAGTCGTCGCCTAAGTCGTTGGAATTCCGGCTTTGGCTGTCGGCGTTTTCATTCTTTCGGCGGAATGTGTCGTTGTTGAAGGTATAGGAGAATGAAGTTCCTGCCGAGGCAAGACGGAAGAGTCCTTTCCCCTCTTGTATTCTCAGGCGGTCGGCCTTATACGGGCTTCCGCTTTCATTCAGGCGGTAGATGTAGGGATCCCAGCTCGTGTTGAGGTTGAGGTTGAAGTTCTTTACCAGGCGAAGAAGGATGTTCGCCTGCATCGGGGAAAGACGAAGCGAGTCGGCCGCGAAGTTATAGCTTTGAGAGAAGGAGAGGTTCTCGATAAGTGAAATTTTCTTTACTCCTGTTGAATCGGCTTCGCTTTTTACCTTCATCTCGAGGTTGTTTGACAGGCCCCACGTCACGGCCCCGCTCTTCCCTCGGCCGGGAACTCCGAAGATGCCGTGGGAGAAATAGGAATAATCCACCCGACGGTTATATCCTGCCTGGTCCGTATAGACATAATAGTCGTAGGCTCCCCACATTGGATTGCCGAAGTCGGGCTGCCAGTTGAAGGAAACAGTCGGAGTCATGACGTGGCGTATCATCTGCACCTTGTCGCCGAATATCTTCAGAGGCTTGTAGAAGCCATAGACTTTCGTATCGAATGATAATGATGCGTTGAAGTCGAAGATATTGTAGAATCCGAATGTTGTATCCTGCACCTCCCGCGAAGCCTGATCGTCCCATTGACGGCGTATCTTGCTTGTGTACATTCGGTCGTTGAGCGTTATGGAAGGAGAGAGGTTAATATATTTGAAGAGCGAGAATGTCGCGCTGACCGGAACATAATGTTTCAGGCCATTACGCCAGTCTTTAAGCAGGGATTTCTGAAAGAAAACGTTCTGCGGCGAGGTGAGCGAGTTCTGGAACTGGCCGGAGTAGGAGAGACGGATTTTTTCATACCATTTCTCTCCTCCGACCGCTTTCTTACGCTTGAACGGTGCAAGCTGACTCATCGAGACGTTCAGGTTAGGGAAAGAGACGGCCAGCGTGGAGTCCTGGCTTCGCTGGGTGATGTTGGCTGTGGCCGAGAAGCTCCATTTTGAGTTGGGAATACGGTAAGTCAGGTTGACGGTCGATGACTTCGTGTTCTCCGTGAAGGAGTTGTTGTAATAGGAATTGAGGTCATTGCGCGAATAACCTGAGGTTGCGAAATTGACCGACGCTGAAAAAGAGAGGTTCGGATTGGCTTTCTGATCCTGCGAATGGCTCCAGATCACCTGGAAGTTCTTCATCTTCATATAGTCGGGTGTTCCCTTATCTCCGGTAATGGTCTGAAGGAAGGATACATCGAACGACCCCCGGAAACGGTAACGCTTCACGTATGAGGAGTGGCCAGTGAGGCACCAGGAGCCTTTGGTATAAATCTCTCCGCGCAAGGCGAGGTCAACATTGTCGTTGATAGCAAAATAGTAGCCTCCGTCGCGCAGATAGAATCCTTTGTTGTAATCGTCGCCGAATGAAGGGAAGATCACACCCGAGGAGTATTTTTCGGAGAAGGGGAAGTAGCCGAAGGGGAGGGCAAGCGGGAGTGGGATGCCCATAAGCACCATATATCCTGGGCCGGTCACCACATCTTTCTTAGGTCGCACTTTAGCGCGGGTCAGCTGGAAATAGAAGTGAGGGTCGTCATGGTCATCGCAAGTTGTATATCGCCCGTCTTCCACATAGAATGAGCCGTCTTCCATCTTCTTCGCTTTTCCTCCGGTAAGATAGCCGTCCTGTTGCTCGGTGATGACATCGGTGATGAAGCCACGTTCAGACTTGAAATTATACTTCATGGTCTTGGATTCATATTCTCCCCCCTTATCTTTGAAAATGGGGTTTCCTGTCACGACTCCGGTAGAATCGATTCTTCCGGCGGCATAAACCGTTGAGGAATCCATCTCCATGCGTATCTGGTCGGCGTTGACCTTGAATTCCGAATAATCTATTGTGGAGTTTCCGTAGAGATAGGCATTATCCTGTCCGATAAGGATAAGGGAATCTTTGGCCGAGAAATGGACCACGTTGTCGATATCTACCTTGTCATACCTTATCTTCGAGATCTTTCCTCTTGCTGTATCGAGAGGCTCGCGTTCGTTGAGAGCCTCCGGTTCCCGCAGAGAATCGAGCGCGACTTCAAGCGTGTCAGCCTCGATGTCGAAATTGCTCTCCAATCCCTCGATCGAATCGGCCAGCGACACGAAATCATCCGACACCGTGGTATCGGCATCGGAGGCACTCTCCGGCTCCCCTGATCGGGGACGGGAAGATTCTGTGCGGGAATAAGCAAGCCCGACAATAATCAGGGCCGTGATATATAGCAGTAGTCGTCTCAAGAAACGTGTCGGATTGAATTTCAAAAGGCCTTTCCCTTGTTTTGTGACTTCAGGCTTAGGAAACGCCTTTTTTTGAAAAACGCGGTTAAAGCAGATGCAAAGTTAGATAAACTTCAAGAATTGCACAACAAAAGATTGTTAAAAATGAAAAAGGGAAGCCTCCTCGACTTCCCTTCCTTGTGTCTTCCGGCCGAAAGACTGTGTGTCCTCATATTTGAATTTACTTAGTGTGGAGGTGTTGGAGCTATGAGAATCCAACAAAGTTTTCGATAGTATCAATAGTAGTTTTTAGTGTGTTTTTATTCCTTTCGATGGTCGGCTTCTATCTTTATGCATTTTATTAGTCGGGAGTGACGCGGAATCTCTGGGTGTAAGTCCCGAGCTCGGCTCCTTCAGGAAGGTCGTCAAGAGAGGGTACGACAGTGAATACATATTGCACGTTGTCGGGGAGAACTGTGTTGTCAAGCTGTACGATTCCGAAGAACATTCCCAGAGTGTGGGTGCCGGATTCGAGAGTGCGTGTATCGAAACGACCCTTGTAAGGAGCGAATGAAGAGCGGCTGTTCATGCGGGAGTCGATTGCGTATTCAACTTGCGAGATAGACTTCGTGGTGCCTGTGGCGGAGCTGAAAGAAATACTTTCCACTTTGAGCGGATATGTCTGTGTAGCGTAGATTATTCCGTTTACAACTGCCACATTATCAAAGGTAACTGTGATGTTGCAGTCGGTGGTTACGGGCGCTTCTTCGCTTGAGGAGCAGGAGGTCATGAGTCCGAGAGAGAGGAGGAGGCCGAGGAGTATAAACAGATTCTTCATAGCTTAATGTTTTAGGAGTAATTACGATGTTTGTTTGTCTTATTT
>JAIDPP010000441.1 GCA_029062725.1 Muribaculaceae bacterium
CACCCAACTGGTATTGCAGAGTAGGAAATTTTCAAACCGAAAAGGAAGCTCATGCAGCTCTTCTTGAGTTGAAACGGGCTTTTCCGAGTTTTGCCGGCGAGATGCGCGTTGTAAACAGCGAAGTGATTATTATAAGCCGTTGATTTTTCGCCTCTGTTCCGTCTTCTGCCACTGTTTTATAAATTATTTAAACATAATGGGAAGTAAGATCATACATGACGAGAAGCTTGTGGAGGAGATAGCCTCTCATTATGAAGCCATTCTGAGACTAATCGGAGAAGATCCGGAGAGAGAGGGTCTTCGAAAGACCCCTGTAAGGGCTGCGAAGGCGATTCTTGACGTCACCTCGGGTTATAAGTCTGATCCTATGGCCGTGGCTCGTCAGGCCGTTTTCGAGCATGACGGTTCACAAATGGTTATTGTAAAAGATATCGAGTTCTACAGCACTTGTGAACATCATATCCTTCCTTTCTTTGGGAAAATTTCTGTGGGTTATATTCCGGATGGTAAGATAATAGGTCTTTCAAAACTTGCGAGAATAGTGGATAACTTTTCCAAACGCTTGCAAGTACAGGAAAGGTTGACGTCTCAGGTTTGCCATCTTTTAGAGGAGGCAATGCCGACAAAGGGAGTGATGGTTGCATGTGAAGGAGAGCATCTGTGCATGAAGATGCGAGGAGTCGAGAAGCAAGATTCCTCTACAGTCACATACGATTATTGCGGCCTCTTCTGTGAGGATGCATCGCTTAGGGATGAGTTTATCAGAATGATAGGGAAGTAAAAATTCAATAAATCTTTCTATAAAAATAATGGAGCGTAAAGAAC
Source organism: Muribaculaceae bacterium (assembly GCA_029062725.1). Lineage (GTDB taxonomy): Bacteria > Bacteroidota > Bacteroidia > Bacteroidales > Muribaculaceae > Lepagella. Next base: position 826 of record JAIDPP010000441.1, read on the forward strand.
GCTCCATTATTTTTATAGAAAGATTTAACTGTTATTTAAAATTTGTTGACCTGATATTTATCCCATCCGTCTTTGAGATATGCTATGGACTGTTCTGCGGCTGCCACTCCTGCGTTGAAGTTAGCTTCAGCAGTCTGCGCACCCATTTTCTTGGGAGTGAAGAATACGCGTGAAGCGAATTTCTTCTCAAAATCCTCGGCAGTATCAGGCTTGATGTCAGAGACATAACGGAGGTCAGGACGCTCCTCAAGAGCCTTAAATAGCCCTGCCTCGTCAATTACTTCCTTACGTGCGGTATTGATGAGAACTCCGTTTTCCGGCATCTTTATTACAAGGTCGTAGCCTATAGAACCGCGTGTCTCGGCAGTTGCGGGGATATGCAGGGAAACAAAGTCGTTGTCGGAGAAAAGACGTTCCACATCGTGCACTGGCTTGACACCGTCGGCTTCCATGACTACATCATCAACAAACTTGTCGAGAGCTTCAATCTTCATATCGAAACCCTTTGCAATACGTGCCACGTTACGGCCAACCTGACC
>JAIDPP010000045.1 GCA_029062725.1 Muribaculaceae bacterium
AGTAACAAGTACGGATCCTGCGCTTTTTTCATATATAAACCAATCCAATTGAGGATCCCACGGATTGAGCTAAAAATCATGGCTTATCGTCCATGGGACGAATTAGGGATATTCAGAAAATATCCAACTGATTATTTGCCAATATCTTAGATATTTTGTAACTTTGCAAAGAACCCCCGATTGACCCATCACGGGCTGTTTCGGGGGTATTTTCTAATTTTTTCTACCGTGAAATTACAAAAAATATCCGAGATTACGGCAACTTTGCCGTTCACAGAGTTCGATTTTCTTCAGAAATATCGAGAGGGTTTCAAATTAAGCGAACTTGGTCGAATCCGTGAGCAACTTCCTCTTAAGGAGATGTCCGAGGAGATCCGCAGGCACATGCCCCGAAGGAATCCCCAGGGAAACAAGCCTATGTTTCCACCTGAAGGAGAGATCGCCCTGATGTTCCTCAAGCCTTACACTGGACTGTCGGACGACGGTCTTGTTGAGATGCTCAACGGCAGTCTGTACATGCAGATGTTCTGCGGGGTTCTCATTGATCCGGCCAATCCGATAAGGAACGGCAAGATAGTAAGCGCGATACGCAACCGCATGGCCCCTTACCTTGACATCAAAGGTATGCAGAAAATCCTGTACGGGAAATGGAGTCCTTATATGGCGGACAAGGACATGTTCCTTACCGACGCCACATGTTACGAGAGTCATCTGAGGTACCCTACCGACATCAAGCTCCTGTGGGAATGCTGCGGGTGGATGTACGCCCTACTGAAGGAGAAGAGCCGTCTGATGGGGGAAAGGATGCCTCGCACAAAGTATCATGATGTGGACAAGGCGCGTCTGGTATATGCCAAACAGCGTAAGCCCCGTAAGTCTGAAACCGTAAAGCTCCAGCGCAGATTGTTGCATCTGCTGGAAAAGCTTCTGAAGGAATGGGACAGACTCAACAAGGTCACAGGGGGACTGATCCTGCTGAATGCCGGGCAGAACAGACGGCTCATGGCATGCAGACAGGTGCTTGATCAGCAGAGACGCCACTTCCGCAGGGAGGAGGTCAAACACCGTATTGTAAGCATAGACCGCCCGTATATACATCCCATTCTCAGAGGCAAGGAGAACAAGCGGGTGGAGTTCGGGGCAAAGGTGAACTGCATACAGATCAATGGCATCTCGTTCATCGAGCATCACTCGTTCGATGCCTTCAACGAAGGAGTCAGACTGAATGCCTGCATTGAATATCATAAGGAGCTGACAGGACTGGATGCCAAAAGAGTAGGGGCCGACTCTATCTATGCCACAAACAACAACCGCAGACACTGCACTGAAAACAATATCACCACCTGCTTTGTCCGCAAGGGACCGGTTCCCAAGGATGAGCAGGCTGATGTCAGAACCGCCCGGCGTATAATCGGCAATCTGCGCGCCACCGTCATGGAGGGAAGCTTCGGCAATCAAAAAGAGCACTACGGACTGGCACGTATAGCGGCACGCAACAGGAACAGCGAGACTCTTCAGCTGTTCTTCGGCATACACATGGCCAACGCCGCCACGCTTGCTGCCCGGCATATAGCCGACAAGATACGAAAAAAGAAAACAGCCTGAAGAAAAACATCGGCAGACACTTACTCCGGGACAACCCGGAGCAGCCGGTCATATCCATATTGGCCATATTTCCTTTGAAAAGTATAGCTGAAGAGGCGTGATACTCGAATTTTCAGTTGATCGACCTCAAAATCGACCAACTGCGCGAGTCTCATGACGATGCCAATACCCCAATTGCGGGAATTAACTGAATATCCCTAACTAACTAACCTAACATCATGAAACGATTTCTTGCTTTTGTATCTGTTAAACACACCGGCTTTGGAAAAGGTCGAAACCCCCACCGCAATTTAATATTTTTGTAATTTAATTCAGCGTTTGCCTGCTTGCAGGTAATGTCTGCGTAGTGGTTCAGGAAATTTTTCGATGGCATAACGTAACATCGTGCGTGGCATCCCGGAGGCATAACGGTCAAGAAAGTCGATAAGCAAGGGCATTCCGCCACGTTTACCCGCCTCACGCATCATCCAGCCTACCGCTTTATGGATGAGATCGTGTGGATGATGAAGCAGTGTACGGGCCATACGGAAAGTATCATCGTAGATACCTTCGCGGATCAGTGCGAAAGTGGTCACTACAGCTACCCGCTGATGCCACAGCGAATCCTCCCGCAATGCCAGCCGGTCAAGCACTTCACGTTCTTCAGGGTGATCCACGAGCCAGATACCGAGAATTTTCGGTGCCACCAGATCTACCAGATCCCAGTTGTTGCCACGGGAAATGGAGTCCATATAGCAAGCCACAACCGTCTGCTGTCCGTCTACATCCTTTTGTTTCCGATATCGGATGAAAATCTCGATCATTAACAAAAATCCCGCCAGTCTTACCTCATGCCATCCCGATTCCACAAGCAACAGTGCATCCGACAACTCGGCCTCGGCACGGTATCTCTTTACAAGGGCGCGTGTCTGCGGCACACGTATTCCCAGAAAGCGGTCTCCTTCACCGTATTCCCCCTGGGCGCACTTGAAGAAACGCCTCAAATGGTTCGCCTGCACGTCATCACGCATCGTCAGCATGGCCGACTTGATCCTGTCGCTGATTTTCATCTTCAATCTTTACTGTTTTTATTAAAAAATCTTATAG
>JAIDPP010000046.1 GCA_029062725.1 Muribaculaceae bacterium
ATCACGCGGTATAGTTTACCGAACTTATTGAAGTTGGAGATGTACATACCACCGTAGTAACCCTGAAGAGCAGAGAGAATAGCGTTCTGTGTAAGACCGGCCTGCTTGATCTTCGCTACATCCAACTCAACCATATATTGTGGGAAGTTGGGGTTGAACGTAGAATAGGCCATCGCGATTTCGGGTCTTGCGTTCAGAGCCCCGATAAAGGTCTGATAGACCTTGAAGAAGTTTTCCAGAGAACCACCCGTCTTGTCCTGGAGTCGAAGCTCGAAACCGTTGGTGGCACCATAACCGGAAATCATAGGTGGCTTGAAGAACATGATTGTTCCCTCCTTGATTGCTGCTGTTTTCTGGAAAAGTTGTCCGAGTATTGCATCAGCGCTTTCAGAGGCCTCGTCGCGCTCCGACCAGTCCTTAAGCTTGATGATGAAAGAGCCGTAAGTATTACCTTGACCACCGATAAAGCTGTATCCGGTAATAGCGTTCCGGATTGCGATGGCGGGGATAGTGGCGCAGATGCTGTCAACCTTGTTCATTACAGCCATCGTGCGCTCCTGAGAGGTTGCAGGAGGCATGTTGACAACACCCATGATCGTTCCGGTGTCTTCGTCAGGAACAAGTCCGGTAGGCGTAGTAGCCATAAGCCAGACGAGAATTCCGATCGAGAGGCCGACAGTACATGAGGCAGTCACTTTGTGACGGATGAACCAGCCTGAGAACTTGCTATATACCGAGTGCATCTTATTAAATGCCTTGTTGAAGGCCTCCTTGAATTCCTCTGTGAAGATTCCAATAACAGCAAGGAGCGCCACAACACAAGCAATTACGCTTTCAGCCACATTCTCGAACTCATACCATACGAGCACGAGGAATACAATAGCGGCGGCTAGAAGGCAGAAAGTCACTACAGGAGGGAAGCGAAGGGAGATACGTTTCTTATAAGTCTGTTTCACAACTTCTCCGGCAGCGGAATAGGCTTCCTGCATACGTTTTCCCAAAGGCATCTCCTCTTCTCCCTCTTTTGTATGTGGTTTAAGGAAGAGGGCACAAAGTGCAGGTGTCAGGGTCAAGGCGTTGATAGCAGAAAGGAAGATGGCCATAGCCATTGTAAGACCGAACTGACGGTAGAACACTCCGGATGTACCTCCCATAAATGATACCGGGATGAATACAAGCATCATCACGAGGGTGATGGAGATAAGAGCTGAGGTTATCTCATTCATCGCATCTATGGCCGCCCTTTTAGAAGATGTATAGCCCTGGTCGAGCTTTGCGTGGACGGCCTCAACCACCACAATCGCGTCATCGACCACAATCGCGATAGCGAGCACGAGAGCGGAAAGAGTGAGTAGGTTGATAGAGAATCCGAAGATGTTTAGAAGGAAGAATGTTCCGATAAGGGCCACGGGAATGGCGATCATCGGGATTATGGTCGAACGGAAATCCTGAAGGAAGACAAATACTACAAGGAACACAAGCACAAAGGCCTCGATGAGGGTCTTGATCACCTCATGTATTGAGGCGAAGAGGAACTGGTTGACGTTCATCGTAGTCGTTATCTTGATTCCTTTGGGAGCCTCCTTCTGGAAATTGTCAAGCTGAGCCTGAATATTGTTGACTACATCTGTTGCGTTTGAACCGGCGGCTTGGAACACGATGGCAGCACATCCGGTGTGGCCGTTGATAGAGGCGTGGAAGCCGTAAGAGAGGCGTCCGAGCTCGACATCAGCCACATCCTTGAGACGTAGAAGGTTACCGTCGGGGAGGGCGCGGATAATAATATCCTCGAATTCCCCTTCATCCTGAAGACGACCTTTGTAACGCATCACATATTGGTAGGTCTGATTTCCCTGCTCTCCGAACTGTCCCGGAGCCGCCTCGATATTCTGCTCCGCAAGAGCGGCAGTGATATCAGAGGGCATAAGGGAATACTGGGCCATCACTTCCGGCTTGAGCCAGATACGCATACTGTAGTCTGCCCCCATAACCATAGCGTCTCCCACACCGGAAACACGTTTGATAACCGGGACGATGTTGATTGCCATGTAGTTTTCAATAAACTCTTCTGAATATTCCTTGGTATCGGAATAAACGTCGAACACCATAAGCATCGAAGACTGGCGTTTCTGTGTGATGACACCAACCTGGTTAACTTCCGAAGGTAGGAATGAGGCAGCTTTTGCGACACGGTTCTGGACATCGACGGCAGCCATGTCCGGATCTGTTCCGGGTTTGAAATAAACCTGAATCGTAGCCGAACCGTTGTTGGAGGCCTGAGAGAACATGTAGTCCATATTTTCAGCACCGTTTATCTGTTCCTCGATCGGGGCGATCACAGAGTTAAGCACTGACTGTGCGTTCGCGCCTGTGTATGTGGTTGACACCATGATTGTCGGAGGCGCAATGTCCGGATACTGTTCGATCGGTAAGGAAAAAAGACCCAGAATACCGAATACCACAATGAAAATGGAGATCACCGTGGAGAGGACCGGACGTTTGATAAAAGTTGATATATTCATATTGGAATTAAATCGTGTTTACGACTCGGAATTACTTCTTGGGTTTGATCACCATCTGATCCTTTACGGAGATACCGACGCCCTCGGTAACGATCACATCACCCGGCTTAAGCCCACCGGTCACGATATAATTCTTTCCGTCGTTCTGGTCTGCAATCGTGATGGGAGTTGAGTGTACCTTGCTTGAATCTCCGACAACAAAGCAGAACTTCATATCCTGAACTTCATAGGTTGCTGTCTGGGGAATCAGGATGGCGTCAGTGCGCAGAGAGGGTATAAGTACCTGCCCTGTTGCTCCGCTACGGATCATCCCGTCGGGATTAGGGAAAACAGCTTTTGCTGAAGCCGACCCTGTCACGGGGTCAATGACTCCGGAAATCGAGACAATCTTACCCTGACGGTTGTAACGTTCGCCGTTGGCAAGCAGCAGAGTGACATCCGGCATCTTGGCAATTGCCTCCTTCATAGTGCGCTTGCCGTCATCGGTCATGGCAAGAAGGTCCTTTTCATTTAGGGAGAAATAAGCCTCAATATCGGAGTTGTTGGAAAGCACGGTAAGCAATGTTGAAGGGGAGACAAGAGAACCCTCCTTGTTGTCAATCACACCCACGATTCCGGATACAGGAGCGGTGACAGAGGAGTAAGAGAGGTTCTTACGAGCCTGCACAAGCCCGGCGTTTGCCTGTCCGAGTCCTGCCTTTGCCGCGTTCAACTGGGCTTTAGCTGCGTTCAGAGCATCTACCGATGTCTGGTATGCCGGGGCAGAAATGATATTCTTATCCAGAAGGAGCTTATTGTTGTTGGCATTTGTCTGGGCGGTATTGACATTAGCCTGCGCAACATTCACCTGTGCCGAAGCCGACTGCACAGCGGCCTGGGCAGATTCTACGGCCGCCTGCAGGGAAACTTGGTCGATGGTAAATAGCACCTGTCCCTTGTTGACATGCTGTCCTTCCTGCACATGGACCTTGGTAAGAAACCCAGTGATCTGAGGACGTATCTCAACGTCGTTCTCTCCGTGGAGAGTAGCCGGAAAACTTGTCTCGAGCTGAGTGTCTTCTTCGCCGACAGTCAAGACTGCCAGTTCAGGAATCATCGCACCCTGCTGTTGCTGCCGGTCGCTGCCACCCTTGCACGACGGTAAAAGAATTGCTGTCGCCAAAGCGGGGAGCAGCATTGCACTAACGTTTTTAATTCTCATAATCGTTTTTTATAAGATTTATAATGATATTTTTTAATTAATTATGAAAACTATAAAAATAGTTATAGTTTTCTATAAAGCAATTTAATTAGCCGCCTTATAGAAAAGCGGCTAATCAAAACTTGATTATTCCTTATTGAATGGGGGAGGTGTTCCTGGATCGTCGTCATCAGCAGAATCAGATGCTTTCGGTCGTCGCACCTTCTTGTTAAAGAGGGAGTCAAGTTCGTTGACATCGTTGTTTTGGGCTTCCTGAGCTTTCCTTTCCTCATCTTTCTTGGAAATTTCAATCACCTCATCAGTGCGTGAGCGCCATTTGCGTTCACCCAAAATGGCTTTAACGTCATCATGGAAAATCACCTCTTTCTCCACAAGGAGATCGCGAATCTTGTTGTGTTGAGAAGCATATTCCCGAAGAATCTTTTTAGCGCGTTCATACTGTTCGTTAACGAGGCGCGAAACTTCTTCATCGATCACTTTAGCCGTCTCTTCGGAGTAGGGTTTTGTAAATCCCATATCCTGTCCGGTTGAGTCGGAATAGTTGAGGTTAGGGAGTTTGTCGCTCATACCGTAAACCAGCACAAGCGCGCGGGCGATTTTTGTGCATCTCTCAAGGTCGTTGCTTGCTCCTGTACCAACCTCGCCGAGGAACACTTCTTCGGCGGCGCGTCCGCCGAGAAGTCCGCACATTTCGTCAAGAAGAGCCTGGGTCGGCATGATGGGTCTTTCTTCGGGCGCATACCAGGCAGCCCCAAGCGCACGGCCCCTGGGAACGATAGTCACTTTTACAAGCGGGTTGCCATATCGGGTAAGCCATCCGATGGTGGCATGTCCGGCCTCATGGGTAGCAATAGATACTTTCTCATCGTCAGTGATGATACGGGATTTCTTTTCCATACCTCCAACTATTCGATCAACGGCTCCCATGAAATCATCCCAATCCACTTCCGCCTTATTGTTTCTGGCAGCAATAAGGGCGGCCTCATTACAGACATTGGCGATATCGGCACCGGAGAAACCCTGAGTCTGGCGTGCGAGTTGCTCAACATCAAGTTTGCTGTTGACCTTTATATTGCGAAGATGGACATTGAAAATCTCCACTCTGTCGGTTAGTTCGGGAAGATCCACATAAATCTGACGGTCAAAGCGTCCGGGACGCAAAAGCGCCTTATCGAGCATATCGGCACGGTTGGTAGCTGCAAGACATATCACACCACTATTCGATTGGAAACCATCCATCTCCGTAAGCATTGCGTTAAGTGTGTTCTCACGCTCATCGTTTGAACCCATGTTGGGATTTTTACCGCGTGCGCGTCCAACAGCATCGATCTCATCGATGAAGATAATACAGGGGGCTTTCTCCTTGGCCTGCTTAAAGAGGTCGCGGACACGAGCCGCACCGACGCCGACAAACATCTCAACGAAATCGGAACCCGACATGGAGAAGAAAGGCACATTCGCTTCTCCTGCCACAGCCTTCGCAAGAAGAGTCTTTCCTGTTCCGGGAGGCCCTACGAGAAGGGCTCCGTGTGGAATTTTGGCTCCTAACTCCGTATATCGCTGGGGATTTTTAAGAAACTCTACGATCTCCTCAATCTCAACTTTTGCTTCGGATAGACCGGCGACATCCTTAAAGGTCACGTTAGTCTTATTGTTTTTATCGAATACAAGAGCCTTGGATTTGCCGACATTGAAAATTCCGCTACCTCCGGCACCTCCCGACATTTTTCGCGACATGAAATACATCAAGGCGAAGATCAGAAGAATAGGGCCGAAATACCAGAAAACTTTCATCAGGTCGCTTCCTTTTTCGTATGATACCTGAATTTCAGGCTTACCTTCGGCCGCCAGTTCTGCGTTCCATTGATCGATCTTATCCTGAATTTTATCCGTAGAAGGAATGGTGGCTTTGATCTTCTTGGCATCTGTAATTCCGATCGCATTCTGGAATTCATATTTGGGATTTTTCTCTCCCTGAGCCGTCAGGAAACCTTCTGCAGTGCCGCTTTCGGAAAACACCACAATCTTATCAACGTCACCTCCGGCAGCGCCCTGCTCGAAGGTGGTCCAATCGACAGTCTTAATCTGAGAACTGTCCTGGAAATAATATAGCGCGCACAGGGCGAGGATAATAAGAGCATAGAACCAATATAGATTCTTCAGTTGCTTTTTATTTCTGTTCTTATTCTGAGCCATTATGTTGTGAAGAGGTTGGTCGTAAATTTTTTAAATTATGGAATAATTAAGTAGAAGTCACAGTACTTGTGCGGGTTTTAGTCTAAGTCAGGAATTTCCTTTATCTTTCCGTCGCTCCAGAGATCTTCGATATTATAATATTCCCTGACATCGGGAAGAAAAATATGTACCATTACCTCTCCGTAGTCGATTACAATCCATTGTGAGTTTCGATAACCATCGTAGTTATATGGTTTCCTACTTGTCTTTTTCTGAACCTCTTCCCTTATGGAATCGGCAATTGCGGAAACTTGTGAAGTACTCCGGCCTTCGCAAATAACGAAAGTATCAGTTGAAGCTCCGTCAACTTTTGAGAGATCTATGATGGTGATGTGTTTACCCTTTCTGTCCTGAACAGCCTCCACAATCTCTTTAACTATATCTTTATTCTCCTGCATTTTTGCCTGATAGAATCTTGAAATTAAATGGTGTATGCTTTTGAAGTGCGCTTAAAGACCATTTTCCATTAGAAATGAAATAGTGGCGTAGGCACACAATGTCAATTATATTATAACAAAATTGATTTGAAATCTATCATAAAAAATGTAAATTTTTTAATAAAAATATTTGCAGATTTTTGTAAGAGACTTATTATAAATAGGATGCCTGCTGCAATCAATACAGCAGGCACCCTGAAATTTCTTCTTGAGATATGAAAGAATCAAGGTTGAGTAGTCTTATCAGGCTATACCGTCGTATTTGCTTTCTACTGTTTCCCAGTTGACTATATCCCACAGTCTGGAGAGATATTCCCCTCTTCTGTTTTGATAATCCAGATAATATGCATGTTCCCAGACATCGAATACGAAGATTGGCGTCAGGCCGTATTTCAATGGATTGTCTGCATTGGATCCCTGGGTAATGAAGAGCTTCCCATCGGAATCGGAGGAAAGCCAACCCCATCCCGAGCCGAACAATGTCAGTCCTGCTTCTTCAAATTTCTTCTTGAAATCTTCGAAGGATCCGAACTGTTCTTCTATTTTGTCGCGCAGACGCCCGATGGGTTCACGTTTTCCGGATGGAGAAAACTGGAAGAAATAGAGAATATGATTCCATGCCTGCGAAGCCTGATTAAACAGTTTTCCATCACTTTTCTTAATGATTTCCTCCAAAGGCATGTCTTCATATTCTGTGCCTTCTATAAGGGAGTTGAGCGTGTCAATATATGCTTTTTCATGTTTTCCGTAATGGAAGTCAATTGTTGCGGGGGAGATTACAGGCGAAAGTGCATCGACTGAGTAGGGGAGACGTGGTTGTGTGAATTTCATAAGGTATAAAGTTTTTTTCCGTCATAGGACGGAGGTTAAGTACGAAAGTTAAATATTATGCTTCATCTTTGAATTTCTCGTAAGGCTTTAACGCTTCAAGAAACTCTTCCGTAGCTTTTTTGACATCATCAGCGCAAGCAATAGCTTCACTTACGGCAATTCCATTGGCACCGGCCTTCATAAGAGCCTCGACATCTTCCACTCTGACACCACCTACAGCCACATGGGCGATATTAATTTCGAGTTTCTGCATGTCGGCCTCGATATCCTTAATACCCTCGAATCCGATCGCAGCTATTGAGTCATTGAAGAGGTCCGACTTCCGAAGAGGACCTAACGCAACATAATCCACATCAAGTGACCTTACAGCCTTTACGCCGTCAATAGAGTCTGCCGTTACACCGATCACTGCCGCCGGGCCTAAGGTAAGTCTTGCTTTCGAGGGGAGCTCGCCGTTTTTGTCAAGATGGACTCCACCGACATCAAGGGTTTTAGCCAGTTCCACCCGGTTATGAAGCAGAAGAAATGCCTGCACCTCAAGACAGAGAGGTTTGATCTCCTCAATCACTTTCGTAACTTCCTCATCGGACGCTCCGTCCATGCGGATCTGCACCCAGCGGCCGCCTCCATGAATAAAGTCCTTCACCTGGTCGGATACGGAGTGCCTGGAACTTGTATTCGTAATGAATTGCAACATTATTCTATATAAATTTAATCATTAAACCAATTTTTAACTTAATAACGAGCTGGAAAGGGTTTTGGTTGAATCCGTATGTCACTTATTGAAAATATAAAGTGGGCCGTCACCAAAAGAGAGGTCCATATCAAGTCCTTTTTGAATTGCGAATGAAATGAAATCCTTGGCCATTCTCACTGCTTTGGGTAGTATGAATCCTTTGGCAAGTCCGCATGCAATGGCTGAGGAACTGGCTCGTATACACATCTGACGCTGCAGA
>JAIDPP010000047.1 GCA_029062725.1 Muribaculaceae bacterium
ATGGCCCGGTCAGCGATAAAAAACGGTGATTATGTCAAGGCGCTTGAAATTATTACCGATTTAAGTTTGAATAATCCGAAAAAAAGTATTTACTTTGCAGACCAAATACGTTTTCTTAAGAAATTGATTCTTAATCAGTCAAAGTCGAAGAAAACCTGACCTCCCTTTTCCGGGCCTCCCAATATGGGCAAGGCTGACGGAGAAAGGAGTCTTATTATGTGATAATTAACTAAATAGGATAAAAAATGTATATATTTATCAGTATTCTAATCGTGCTGGCAAGCCTTCTCCTTATCGGAGTGGTCCTCATCCAGAAATCTAAGGGAGGCGGCCTCGCTTCCGACTATTCAAGCGGAAACCAGTATCTCGGCTACCGCAAGACAACCGACTTCGTCGAGAAGGCCACATGGAGCCTCGCTATATTCATCTGCGTGCTCAGCATCTGCGCCGCCTTCACAGTGAAGACACCCATAACCCGCTCTGATATCCAGACAGCAGCCCCCGCTCCGAACAGCGCGGCTCCCGCTCCTGTAAATGCCCCCGTCCAGGCTCCCGCTCCCGCTCAGACGCCTGCAAAATAAATCCTCAACCTTTACTCCCTTCCATTTGTTCTTAAGAATAGAATATAATAATTAATCATAAGAACCAATGGAAAAAGTAAAATTCAACGGCAACGAGTTCGAGGTAGCCGGAAATTTCCCGAAAGCCGGGGAGAAGGCGCGTGATTTCAATCTTACTGCACAGGATCTCAGCCAGATAAAGCTCGATGATTTCAAAGGGAAACGCGTGGTGTTAAATATCTTCCCGAGCCTTGACACCGATGTATGCGCCGCTTCCGTGCGCCGCTTCAATCAGGAGGCCGCCGGTTTCGACAACACTGTGGTGATATGCGTGTCGATGGATCTTCCTTTCGCGGCTTCCCGCTTCTGCGTCGCCAACGGAATTGAGAACGTAATTACCGGGTCAGGATTCCGTTCCGACTTCGGAGATGAATATGGGGTGCGTCTCAAGACCGGCCCGCTCTACGACCTCTATGCCCGCGCGGTAGTCGTTATTGACGAGGACGGCCGGATCAAAGGAAGTCAGCTCGTAGAGGAGATCACTCAAGAACCAGATTACGAGGCAGTGAAAAAACTCCTTGCCTGATAGCAAACAGACAATAAAAAGACGTTGTGTCAGAATTCAGATTTTGACACAACGTCTTTTTTTGTCTGTATGGTGAGGGTGCTGTCAGAATGGTTCGGATGGGCCGTTATGACACACCCTCTCTATATCAGCGACGATCCCCAACCTAACTTGTTACGCAGCAGACGCGAGAAATTTCCGTCATGTCGCCGAACGACACATACCTTGAACGCCGCCTCTTTCAAGACCAGAGAATCTCCTGAATCCATCAGGAAGGAACGTCCGTCGAGGCTCACCCGACATTCTCTGGCGCGCGAACGGGGTGTGAGCACTATCCGCGAATTGCCCGAGACTACCAAAGGACGCATAGTAAGCGAATGAGGAGCGATCGGCGAAAGAACAAGACAACTCAGAGTCGGTTGGAGAATAGGCCCTCCTACCGACAGATTGTAGGCCGTCGAGCCGGTCGGTGTCGAGATCAGAAGGCCGTCGCTCATATAGTCGGCAAGAAAATAGCCGTCGATTTCCGCATGAACGGTCACCATCGAGGCAGTATCTCCTTTCAGCACCGCCACTTCATTCAGAGCATAAGGCCAGAAGCCCTCCGGCATGGCGTCGCAGGAAACCTCGATGACCGCCCTCCTTTCAAGACGCACACGCCCCGAGGCAAGCGCATCAAGAAGTTCCTCCGTATCGTCAAGGGAATAGCTTGCTAAAAAACCGAGATGACCTGTATTGACCCCCAGTATCGGGGTCTCCCGACGTCCGACCCATTGCGCGGCCTGGAGGAAGGTGCCGTCACCACCGATGCTGACAACATAATCCACTCCCTTCGGAAATTCCTCCACGACAAAGAATTCTCCCGTCGATACCCCTACTGAGTCAAGATAGGAGGAAAAACCTTTCTCAATATAGACATGGAAAGCTCCGCCGCTCAATAGCGTGAAGAGCCGCCGGAGACCTTCGAGATGCGACTGCTGGTAAGTGTTGCCGTAGATAGCGAGAGTGGGCATGGCTAAACGTTAAGAAGGGTATGAAGCGCTAACAGACGCTCGAAGGCTACCTCCGCGTCCTGATAACCCGCGCCTGAGGAATCGACCACCTCGTAGCCGTATCGCTCAAGACTATGGATGGTGGCGGTGGGATCGCTGCGGCGAACACGCATCGTCACCTGAATATGGCCGTGATCGGCCGGAGTGGTCCACAAATCAACGATATGGGCATCGGAATCTTCTACCGCATGAGAAAGCCTCGACGCGCTGTAATCCCCGGGAGCGCACTCAACGGTGACGATACTCGAATCGTCACGAGGCGCTATCATCCTTCCCAATCCCTCAAGAAGCGAAGTCTGATCGATCACCCCGAGACGCTCTCCTTCTTCCTCCACGACCAGCTGACGCCCGGGGGCATCAAGAAGACGCGGAAGCACATCGACCAGTGGCATCTCGCCCGATATTACCGGCGCTCCATGCCCCTCGGAAGAGGTCTGAACTCGTGATATTACATCTTTCGCTTTTATCATATATATTTTTTTCTTAAATTTGCATCTGATTTATATTGTAACGCCCGCGGACCCCTCCGCGTTTGCAGCAACAGGAAGTTTTTATACCCGCTCCGCCCCTATTCGACGGCGAAGTGAAGGAGAAAAAGCAATCCATATATGCAAAGTTACAAAAATTATGCCAATTTTCAATAATGACAAGATTAAGTGTAAATATCAATAAGGTGGCCACGCTCCGCAACGCTCGTGGAGAGAATGTGCCCGATGTCGTGGAGTTCGCCCTCGCGGCCGAACGCGCAGGCGCTCAGGGAATCACTGTCCATCCCCGTCCGGATGAACGTCACATCACACGTGCCGACGTCTATGAACTGCGCCGCGCCGTTACCACGGAATTCAATATCGAGGGGTTCCCCTCACCCGAATTTATGAAACTCGTGATCGAGGTGAATCCCGAGCAGGTCACACTCGTACCCGACGCCCCGGAGGCCATCACTTCTTCCGCCGGGTGGGACGTAAAAGGGGAGGCCGAGTTCCTCGCTCCTATCATAGAGCGTCTCCGCGCCGCCGGAATACGTATTTCGGTTTTCGTAGATCCCGATCCGACTCAGGTCAAGGAGGCCGCCCGTCTGGGCGCAGACCGTGTGGAGCTTTACACAAAACCTTACGCCGATATGTTCGCCCTTGACCCTGACAAAGCAATCGCCCCCTATATCCCGGCTGCCAAGGCCGCTCTGGATTCGGGTATAGGTCTGAACGCCGGCCACGACCTCAATACCCACAACCTGCATTTCATCTACCGTCGTCTTCCCCGCCTCGATGAGGTCAGCATCGGCCATGCGCTTATATCCGACTGTCTCTACTGGGGCCTCGACGAGACCGTGAAGCGCTATCTCGATTGTATCCGCTGATATTTCCCCTTTTCTCCACTCCTGCGTATTAATAATAATCCCATAACCTCTCAACCAAACAATGCAGACTCTCAGCTTCTGGTCGCTCGTGATGGATGGCGGCTATATCATGATTCCTCTGGCAATCCTCCTCATTGTCACGATATATATCTTTGTGGAGCGAACGATCGTGATCTCCCGCGCATCAAAAGACGACCGTCATTTCATGGACCGCATCCGCGACTATGTCCATGAAGGGGATATCGAATCGGCTTATAACCTTTGCAAAAAGACCGATACCCCCTATTCCCGCCTTATCCAGAAAGGACTCAGCCGTATCGGACGCCCGATGAACGATGTGCTCGTGGCTATCGAGAACACCGGCAATATAGAGGTCGCCGCACTCGGGAAAGGTTTCCCCTGGCTATCGACTACCGCCGCAGGTGCCCCGATGCTCGGATTCCTCGGTACGGTGACCGGTATGATCCAGGCTTTCTTCTCTATGGCTTCCGCCGGAACCTCTGCCGATATCACTGTCCTTTCAAGCGGTATCTATCAGGCTCTTGTAACTACCGTGGCAGGTCTCGTGGTCGGAATCATCGCACTATTCGCCTACAACTACCTTACGGCGCGTGTGAACCGCGTGATGAACGGACTTGAGACAAAGACCATGGAGTTCATGGATCTACTTAACGAACCTGCGAAATAAACCCTCTCCGGCATGGCTCTTAAAAAGAATTACCAGACTCTCGATACCTTCTCGATGTCGTCGATGACCGATGTTATCTTCCTGCTCCTTATATTCTTTATGGTGACATCGACGATCATCTTTCCATCGGCTATCGACGTGAACCTCCCACAAAGCAGTGAGCAGACTTCGGAAAAACCGGTGACGGAGGTATATATCGACAGCGAGAACAGATATTATATCGTGGTCGATCGCAACGACTCGGTGGAGATCGCAAATACCTCTCCGCGCGAACTCCCGCTGGAGGCGCTGACCTCCGAACTCTTGCGGATTCATCAGACCGACTCGCTGCGATCCGTAGCTCTTTATGCCGACTCCCTGGTGGATTACGGCAAGGTGGTCGATATCCTTGATATAGCCTCCAGAAACAACATGCATGTAGTCCTTGCCACTAAAGCCCGTTCGGTTGAGAATAAACAATAACAAACTTCCCGCCTGTGACTGCCAATGCCAATAAAGACCGTATGATCGCCGCCGCAGTGACTTTCCTTGCGGTGCTCCTGATTCTGCTCTTCCTTTTCATGGGAGGAATGGAATACCGGCGCGCGGAACTCGCCAAGGACTCTACTCCCGAGCTTATGCTCGACCCCGAGGAGGAGGAACGTTTCATCGAACCGGAGATCCTCGCCATCCAGGGCGAGCCGGATGCCATCGAGCATGACGAGCCGGCACCTGTCGAGCAAGGAGAGCCGGTGAAGGCGGAGGTGGAGAACACAAAAATCATCGAGCCTGGCACTAACCCTAACCCGGCCCCTCAGATTGAAAAGAAAATCACGCAGAAGAAGGAATCTCCCGTGAAGGCTACCGATCCTCCTGCCACTACCGAGGAGAAATCGCAGATCTCCTCCACTATGGCTAATAAATTTTCCGGAAAGAACGGAACGCCAGGCGGAAAGACAGGAAGTAACGGCGCGGGAGGAACAGGAATCGGTGTGAGCGGAACGGCCAACGGCCGTCAGTTTATCAGCTGCCCTACCCCGCATGTCACCTTGCGACATAAGACCACCGTGAAGGTAACCGTCATTATTGATGCCGCCGGCAAGGTGATATCAGCGACAGCCTCCGGTTCTGCCGATGCCTCTATCCGCCGCGCCTGCGAGCAAGCGGCCCGCTCCGCCCGCTGGACAGAAAAGAAAGGGGCCGGCGAAACCCGCGGCTCAATAACCTTCACCATCACCCCCAAATAAAAAGAAAGAATAAAAGGAAGAATAAAAAGAAAGCTCCAAAGAGAAAGCTCCAAAGAGAAAGCTCCAAAGAGAAAGCTCCAAAGAGAAAGCTCCAAAGAGAAAGC
>JAIDPP010000048.1 GCA_029062725.1 Muribaculaceae bacterium
GTAGGAAAACACCTTCGGAAACAATCATTCGGGTTGTCTTCTAAACAATAATTATCTCTTGATTATGCAAAGTTAACAAAATATAGCTTAATAATGCAAAAAAATAGAAAATTAAAGAAAAATAAAAATGTAGAAATAATTTCGTCCAATAAGTTGACTTAAGCAAAACCATTGTATAAAATAATCGGAACTGAATATTTGAAATATGAAATAATAGTGTTAACTTTGCATAAAATGTGTTCATAAATATGGCAAAAGAACTAAAGAATCTAACGAAAAGATCAGATAATTATTCCCAGTGGTATAATGAACTGGTTGTAAAGGCAGATCTCGCAGAGCAATCGGCTGTGCGCGGATGTATGGTTATAAAGCCATACGGTTATGCTATCTGGGAGAAGATGCAGCATGAGCTTGACAAGATGTTTAAAGCTACCGGTGTGCAGAACGCCTATTTCCCCTTATTGATTCCCAAGTCTTTCCTTTGCAGGGAAGCCGAGCATGTGGAGGGTTTCGCTAAGGAATGTGCAGTGGTGACTCATTATCGTCTTAAAAATGATCCCGAAGGGACAGGAGTGATAGTAGATCCCGCCGCGCGTCTTGAAGAAGAGCTTATCGTTCGTCCAACTTCCGAAACCATAATTTGGGGCACATATAAGAATTGGATTCACAGTTACAGGGACCTTCCTTTGCTTATAAACCAATGGGCCAATGTAATGCGCTGGGAGATGCGTACTCGAATGTTTCTACGCACTTCTGAGTTTCTTTGGCAGGAAGGGCATTGCGCCCATGCAACCGCTGAAGAGTCGGAGGCACGTACAGTAGAGATGATCAATGTTTATGCAGACTTTGCTCAGAACTATATGGCAATGCCAGTCACCATAGGCGTAAAGAGTCCTAACGAGCGTTTTGCCGGTGCAATCAATACCTATTCAATCGAGGCCATGATGCAGGACGGCAAGGCTCTACAGGCCGGCACCAGTCATAATCTCGGTCAGAATTTTGCAAAGGCATTCGATGTAACTTTCATGAATAAAGAGAATAAGCCTGAATATGTCTGGGCTAATTCATGGGGAGTGTCCACGCGTCTGATGGGTGCTTTGATAATGACGCATAGCGATGACAATGGACTTGTGCTTCCTCCTAAGTTAGCTCCGATACAGGTTGTGATAGTGCCAATTTATAAAAATAACGACGGACTGACGGAGATTTCTGAAAGAGTTAAACCGCTTGTTGATGAATTACGTTCCAAAGGGATAAGTGTTAAGTATGATGATGCCGACAACCGACGTCCCGGTTTCAAATTCGCAGACTATGAACTAAAGGGTGTACCTATCCGTCTTGCTATCGGTCAGCGAGATCTTGAAAACGGCACAGTAGAACTGATGCGTCGTGACACACTTGAAAAGGAAACCCTTCCTTTGGAGGGTATCACGGATAAGATAGTGAAGATTCTTGACGACATACAGCAAAATCTGTTCAAGAAATCCCTTGAGAGGAGAGAAGCCAAGACTATAGAAGTCGATAACTACGATGAGTTCAAGGAAAAGATCGAAGATGGAGTATTTATTATGGCACATTGGGATGGTACTCCTGAAACCGAGGAAAAAATAAAGGAGGAAACAAAGGCGACCATACGTTGTATTCCGTTGGAGGGAGACAAGACTCCCGGAGTATGTATGGTTACAGGTAAACCCTCCGCCCAAAGAGTTATTTTCGCTCGTGCATACTAAAATGAACTATCGACATGGTCGGAACATACCAGCCTGACCCTGTCGTCTAAAGAAGCCAAGATGAATCTGATACATTCACGGAAACATATCCCTTTTATGGTCATTGGTTTAGCGATGACTACATCGGTACATGCCCTTACTGTGGAGGATTTCTGCGATCCAAAGATCTGCGCTCCGACCACTATCAAGGCCATCATTCCTCTGGATGACGGCATGTCATATTCTGCTATCAGTGATGACGGAAAGAGGATTGATGTGTTTAGTTATAAGACCGGACAGCGTATATCGACCCTATTTGATATCGATGCAGTAAAAGGGGATGTAAAAATAGATTCTTTTGATGGATACCAGCTGAGCGGGAATGAAAAAAAGATCCTCATCTGGAATGATGTCGAAAGGATATACCGCCGTTCCTTTACAGCGCAATACTATGTCTATGACATAATTAGAGGCACATTGAAACGTGTATCAGAAAACGGTCGTCAGCGGGATGCCGTGATGTCGCATGACGGACGAATGGTAGCCTATACCCGCGACAATAATATCTTTATCTCTAACCTTGATTATGGCACGGATTATGCCGTTACAGATGACGGCAAAATCAACAGCATCATAAACGGATCTACTGATTGGAGCTATGAAGAGGAGTTCTATCTGGTGAATACACTCAGGTGGAGCGGAGATGATAATACGCTTGCCTTTGTAAAATTCAATGAAACTGATGTCCCCGTCTATTCTTTCGATCAGTATAGGAGTTATTGTGAAGGAGATCCCTTGAAGGACATATATCCTTCTTCATACTCCTATAAATATCCGCTTGCAGGCTTTCCGAATTCAACGGTGACTGTCCATTCCTACAATATAGACACTCGAATCCTCAAAACCATGGATCTTCCCATCGGAAAAGACTATGTACCCTCCATCGAATTTGATGGGGAGGGGAAAGACCTGATGGTTATGCTTCTAAATCGAGATCAGAATGATCTCAGGCTTTACAGAGTGAATCCAGCTTCCACTGTAGGCCATCTGATCCTGAGCGAGAGAAGCGATGCATGGTTGAATCCGGAAGCCTATCAGATGTGTGCCTACGGCGCGAGTTCATTTGTATTAGGGAGTGAGCGTAGTGGTTACAGACATCTCTATGAGTATGATTATAACGGGAACATGTTGCGTCAAATTACAAAAGGAGACTGGAATGTTACCGGATATTACGGCAAAGATGATAAGACAGGGCGTCACTTCTTTCAATCGACCTTAACAAGTCCGATTAATAGAACCGTAGCATCAATTGATGCTAAAGGAAACGTGACACTATTATCCCCCGAGGAAGGCACCGGATTAGCCTCATTCAGTCAGGGGATGCAATATTATATACTGAACTATAGCAATGCCACTACTCCGAATATCTATTCCGTTTATCAGAACACCGGAAAGAAACTTTTTGAAATAGAAACAAATTCTTCTTACGCTTCAAAATACACTGCCGCTCCTCAAAAGGAGTTCTTAAAGATAAAGAACGACGAAGGAGTGGACATGAACGCATATATCATCAAACCATCAGATTTTAAACCCTCGGGAAAGTATCCGCTGCTTATGTATCAGTATAACGGACCTGATTCTCAGGAAGTATTGAACAGATGGAAGATGGATGGAGTCTATTATCTCGCTTCTCAAGGGTATATAATCGCTTGCGTGGATGGCCGTGGAACAGGGAACCGGGATAGGAAATGGGCAAATTCGGTATACAGGCAGTTAGGCAAATACGAGACAAGAGATCAGCTATCTGCCGCTTCCTATCTGCGGAGTCTGCCTTATATTGACGCTGAGAACACGGCTTGTTTTGGATGGAGTTATGGTGGATACATGACCTTGATGGAACTCTCCGATCCTTCTTGCCGCTTCAAGGCAGGAATTTCGATGGCTCCGGTGACTGATTGGCGATTCTACGATTCAATCTACACTGAAAGATATATGACCACCCCTCAACAGAATGAATCAGGATATGATTCATCATCTGCTTTGTTAAGAACAAAGGATATGAACTCCAGACTTCTGATTATGTCGGGTACAAGTGATGATAACGTGCATTATTACAACACTCTGAAATACGCCTCAAAACTTAACTATGAGGGAAAAGTGTTTGATATGATGTGTTTTACAGGATTTGAGCATAGTCTTCCCATGTGCAACGCACGAGTAATGCTTTATCGGAAGGTATTGGATTTCCTTAACACAAATTTAAAGTAAATTTCAGGATTAGAGATGGAAGACCTTAAAAAAGTCAATAGCGAACGCATTTATGTCTTTTGGAAAAATTTTTCCTTAGGACTTCTTGTCATAATGGCTATGATAGGACTTTCCGCTATTCTTCCATATTTCTTCTCGCCGTTTATAAGCTTGATATCGGCGGCTATACTTTATACTATCCTATATAACAATAAGCTTACGCACCGTTCAAATTGCATGTTGGTGATATTTGCCATATTCTTTTGTGCGGTGACATATTCGTTTATCTCAATCATCATTAACATAGTTGATATCTGGCAAGTATTCCCTTTTTCCTTGCCAAGGGTATTTTCTTTCTTTAACGATCCGTATATACCGACCTTGATATTAGATCCAATCTGTTTCATAGTTGTGACGGCAGTTTATTTCAGAAGGAAGAAGATGTCGATATGTGTCAACTGCAAGTTATCGTCGGGGGACTACAGCGGAAGAAGTAAACTTGGCTCCATTCTATCTTCGGAGTCTTATCTTCAGCTAAGAAACCTTATGCTTCTTTTTGGTTTGCTGACGTTGGCAGTCTGGTGCTATTATATCTTTTACTTTGTTGATGCCGAATTGAATGCGCGCGACTACTACGTGTTTATTTGGCTGAATGTACTTGGCTTTATATTTGACGAGATATATTTCGCGTTTCGTTATTATAATTTGTATCTTGACCTGAGAGAGAACAATGAAATAATATCCCAGGAAGAGCTTAACGATATGTCGGCTAAGACATATCTAAGATTTTATGTCATTTGCGGGAACTACATGTTTATCAATACCCGCATGGTGGATACTTTGCGCGGATTCAAGCAGGTGCTCGATACTCCTTTCTATACCAAGAGAAGCGTAACCGGTATAACAATTCCTGAAATTTCCACTCTGATTGAGAGGATGACAGGCACAGACAGCGGGGAGCTACGTTTCTTTTACGGGAGAAAAAATCCAGGGCTCGAACGTCACAGTACACTGAGATATTTCTATTTTCTTAAAGGGAAGCCCGAAGACTACCCTGAGATGAATGTAGAGGGAGAGTGGATGGATTTTGAGATGATAAAACGTATCTATTCCTTCCAGCCAGGGGAAATTGCGTCCACTATGGTGACAGATATCACCCGGATGGCGACTATAATTCTTACACAAAAAATCTTCAATGAAGAGGGTTTCCGCAAAATAAAACTAAAGAGTTATCAGCCGTCGTTCAATCTCAAGGAGGTAGAGAAGAACCGCTATGATTTTCAGGAGGATAAATGGATTAAGATTTCAATGTTCAATTCTGATACGAAAATGTACCGTTTCAAACGTTGGTGGCGTGGCCGTAAGAACCGTTCTCAGGAAAAATCTACACAGGAATGGCTATAGAGACTATTGCAGTGGTAGGCCCGACTGCCAGTGGGAAAACAAAAAGGGCGGTTTCACTCGCCAAGGCGTTTGATGGGGAGATTATATCGGCCGATTCACGTCAGGTTTATCGCGATATGACCCTTGGCACTGGGAAGGATCTTGAGGAATACGAAGAAGTAAAGTTTCATCTGATCGATATTTGTGAGGCAGGAGAGAAATATAATCTTCACCGATATCTGAGAGACTTCAATAAGGTTTATACAGATATAAGGGAAAGAGGTCGTTTTCCTATCATCTGCGGAGGTTCCGGAATGTATGTCGAGAATGCTTTGAACGGGATAAGGATGCCTGAAGTACCGACTAATGAACTTCTTAGAAAAGAGCTTGAAAAATATAATCTGTCTGAGCTAACCCAGATACTTTCAGGATATAAGAATCTTCATAATACGACAGACGTAGATACGTTAAAGAGAGCCTTACGGGCTATTGAGATAGCGGAATATTACAGGAGACATCCAGAGGAAGCCGAGACCGCAAGAAAGTCATCCGCACAACCACTTAAGGCATTAGTAATCGGACTAGATATACCTCGCGACCTTAGGAGAGCTTCCATCACTCAAAGACTTAGGGATCGTCTTGAAGCCGGTATGATAGATGAAGTAAGGAACATACTTAAAAACGGCGTCAAGCCTGAAGACTTGATTTATTATGGATTAGAGTATAAGTTTCTTACACTCTACGTTACAGGCTATTTGAGCTACGAGGAGATGTTTTCCGGACTTGAAACAGCTATACATCAATTTGCGAAGCGACAGATGACATGGTTCAGGGGGATGGAAAAACGGGGTATTAAAATTCATTGGCTTCCGTTTGATATGACTGAAAGTGAATTTCAAGAGGAGATTAAAATGATGATGCAAAAGGAGGATTTCAGATGAAATCCTCCTTTTGCATCAATATCCGTTATTTACGAAACGATAGTGTTTCTTATTTAGATCTTATG
>JAIDPP010000049.1 GCA_029062725.1 Muribaculaceae bacterium
AATCTTGCAGAGATGAATCTTTTGGGAATGCCCGTACCTCCGGGTTTTACTATCACAACAGAAGTCTGCAACGAATTCACTCAGTACGGCCGCGATAAAGTAGTAGAAGACCTTCAGAAAGATGTTGAAAAAGCTATCGCTCACGTTGAGGAACTGACCGGAAAGAAGTTTGACGATCCTTCTAATCCTCTTCTTGTATCTGTCCGTTCAGGCGCACGCGCTTCTATGCCCGGTATGATGGATACAGTGCTCAATCTCGGTATGAACAATGCCACAGTAGAGACAATGGCTGAAAAGAGCGGTAATCCCCGTTTCGCATGGGATAGCTATCGTCGTTTCGTCCAGATGTATGGAGACGTCGTTCTCGGTATGAAGCCCAAGAGTAAGACCGATATAGACCCCTTCGAGGCTATTATGGATCAGATAAAAGAGGAGAAAGGCGTTAAGTTTGATAATGAGCTTGACGTTGACGATCTCAAGGAACTCGTAAAACGTTTCAAAGCCGCTGTTAAGGAATATACCGGTAAAGATTTCCCCGAATCAGCATGGGAACAGCTTTGGGGAGGTATCTGCGCCGTGTTCGACAGCTGGATGAACGAGCGCGCAATCCTTTATCGCCGCATGAACCAGATACCTGAGGAATGGGGTACAGCAGTCAATGTTCAGGCGATGGTCTATGGGAATATGGGTAATAATTCTGCCACAGGTGTTGCGTTCAGCCGTGACGCGGCTACTGGCGAGAACATCTTCAATGGTGAATATCTTATCAATGCTCAGGGTGAGGATGTCGTGGCAGGTGTCCGTACTCCTCAGCAGATCACTATAGAGGGCTCGCGTCGCTGGGCAGCTCTTCAGGGTATCAGCGAAGAGGAACGCCGAGAGAAATATCCTTCTCTGGAGGAATCAATGCCTGATTGCGCCGCTGACCTTATTGCAACCGCAAAGCGTCTTGAAGACTATTACCGCGACATGCAGGATATGGAATTTACGATCCAGGACGGTAAGCTTTGGATGCTCCAGACT
>JAIDPP010000005.1 GCA_029062725.1 Muribaculaceae bacterium
AACCACCTCCGAAACCACCTCCGAAACCGCCGCCCCCGTGGCCTCTTCCCATAGATCCAAACACGGCTCCCGCAGCCATTGCCGCAGCGCCATTATCCTTCTTAGGAATAACGTATGGCCGTTCATCTCTATGATGACAGAACTTACACTCATATATCTTTAACCCTGCGCCTTCGGAACGCGTCGTGGCCGGACGCACGGTGCGTGTTCCCGACAGGCACATCGCCACTGTGCCACACGACGGACAGGGAGTATACTTCATCTGCTTGGCCTTGAAAGGAAGTCGTTCGACAGTGGCGCAATTCGGACATTCCCATACGTCATAATCAACTGTCTTGAGTTTTTCCTCAAAGTCTTGAGAAGGTGTAAGCAATGCATTATCCTCCTCTTCGTTAAGCCGATGCATCTTAGTTCCGCAATTAGGACAGATGCGCTTCCGGGTACGAACCGACCGGTAGAACCAGAAGGCGAGGATAAAGAAGATCAGGCTGGCTCCCAATGAGAAGAGCGAGCACCAGAAATACACGGCGAGATGCTGGCGCCAAAGCATCGCCTTATTGTAGTTGTCAAGCTTTCGGCCATTGTAAAGATCGCGGAAGAAACTGAAGGCGGCGAACAGGAAAACCACCCAGGCGACAATACGTATGAATCCCCACAGAGTCTCGGCGGAAATAGTCTCCATAGCTCCCGAATAATTGTCGGCATCGGAACTCCTCAGCTCTTCGGCTACGGCAGGATCTGTCAGTGCCTCCGCAATCATACCGGTGGCATTATTGACGGCCTCGTCTATATCCCCATCCCTCATTGCGGGAACAACAGCGCGCCCGATAATGTTCGCGCAGCTGATATCCGGAAGCGCTCCCTCTGTGCCGTAGCCTGTCTGAATCCTGACCTTCCTCTGTTCGGGAGCTATCACGAGAAGCACACCGTTATCCTTATCCTTCTTTCCTATCCCCCAGGAGGTAAACAGCCGCTCGCTCCATTCTTCGATCGGCATGTCGCCTATATCGGGGGGAAGGGCTACAACCGCTTCCACAGTAGTCTGTTGGCGCAGGTCATAAAGCCTACGGTTCACCTCAGCTTTCACTTCAGGAGAGAGGAGATTACCCGGATCAGACACATATTCACGCCGGTCGGACAGCTGAACGTTCGGCATATCGGCCGGTGTCCATATTTTCCCGGCAAGTGCGGGCAGAGCTGCTGAAAGAGATAGCAGAATCAGGAATATTATCGATTTTATTTTCATCTTGTTAAGAATGTTTTGCATAATTTATTCATCCCCCCTTCACCACCTTATCCCGGTGGTGAGGAGCTTACGAATACCTTCTACACCGCGGGGAGGGAATGGCCGTTGAGCTTGCGGTAGAGGTTGAGGGCATAAACATCCGTCATGCCCGAGATATGGTCAAGCACACTCTGGATGCGTTCGTAAAGAGTCTCGGCGCGTGAATCATATTGACGCGGAATGAGGTTGAGCAGAAGTTGCGAGTAGTTTCTTTCAGGATGTATCACCGCATCCATCAGTGTATTCATCAGATAGGTTAGAATCCGGCTGCCCCCTAATTCTATATCCACAACTTCAGGGGCGCAATAGATTCGCTCCCGGGCAGCCCGCGAACAGGCCGCGTAAGCGTCCCGCAGCCTGTCAGACATTAGGGAGGTGAGGTTTCCGACATCCTCCCCGGCAAGAATCCTCTCCTCATTTTCGACAAATGCCTCCGCGCAGCTTTCCACCATCGCACCGATCACATTGGAACGCAGATAGGCCACCCGTTCGTTTGGATCGTCAAGCCGCATGAGCGTACGCCGGCATCGATCCTGCCTTTCAGGCTCGAAGAAACTGAGGAAGAGAGCCATGATCTCTCCTTCGCTCATTATCTTCAGCTTATGGGAATCCTCAAGATCCATTATCTGATAGCAAATATCGTCGGCCGCCTCCATGATATAGACAAGGGGATGACGTGCGAAATGCCCCGGCTCCTGTTCGGGGATGCCGAGATGGGAGGCGACTTTCCTGTAGGTCTCCTCCTCCGATTTGAAGAAGCCGAATTTACCTTTCGCGCCGGCGTGAAGGGAGGTGTAAGGATATTTCACGATGGAAGCAAGGGTGGAATACGTCATCGCCATCCCCCCTTCCCGACGTCCCGAGAAGCGGTGGGAGAGAAGGCGGAAAGAGTTGGCGTTCCCCTCGAAATTCAGAAGGTCGGATGCCTCCTGCGGAGAGAGACATGCGATCAACTCCCTTCCGTTTCCTTCCGAGAAATAGGATGATATGGTCTTTTCGCCCGAATGGCCGAAAGGAGGATTCCCCAGATCATGGCATAGACAGGCCGCCGCCACTATATCCCTGAACTCATCAAGCTTATAGACCCAAGGCTCCGCGGCATATTTTCCCTTTAGCCTCAAGGCCACCTCAGTGGCCATAGAACGCCCTACGGTCGAGACCTCGAGGCTATGGGTCAGACGGTTGTGAACGAATATGGAGCCGGGAAGCGGGAAAACCTGCGTCTTGTTCTGAAGACGGCGGAACGGAGAACTGAACACAAGCCGGTCATAATCGCGCTGGAAATCGGAACGTGTGTGCTGCTTTCCGTCGTGATATTCCTCGAGTCCTAACCGACGGTCGCTGATAAGACGCTCCCAGTTCATAGGC
>JAIDPP010000050.1 GCA_029062725.1 Muribaculaceae bacterium
TATTAAAGGAACACTTATGACATCTGAAATATCTGACTCTACCAATACTCAAACCACTGAAGCGCAATCTTCTCTCCGGCCTCCCGAAACACAGGGTGCTCCGGTGCAGGAGGGAGGGAAGATAAGCGACAAGCGCCTTTTCATAGCGGTCGTGGCGATTGGAATCGCTACGGGACTTGCCACATTCATAATGAAGGAGGCGATAAAATGGATAGGAAAGCTGGCGTCCTTAGGAATGCATATCGACCGGGGGAACTGGCTTTTTTTAGTGCTTCCGGTAGTGGGTATAATGTTGGCGATGATATTCCAGCGTTACGTGGTTAAGAGTGATCTATCGCACGGTACTGCCATGATAAAGCGCGATCTTCAGGATGGGGAGTACCGTTTGGCGCCCAACCTGATGTATACCAACATCCTCGGATGTTCGGTCACGATAGGGTTCGGAGGTTCGGCCGGGGCCGAGGGTCCGAGCGCATATACCGGCGCTGCCATAGCGAGCAACTTCTCGCGGTGGCTGCATATCGACCGCCGGTGGCTGCGTCTTCTGATCGGTGTCGGAGCCGGAGCAGGTATCGCCGGAATATTCAAGTCGCCTGTCGGCGGAGTGCTTTTCACTCTTGAGGTCTTATGCCTTGAGCTAAACACTCTCTCGGTGATAGCCCTCGTGGCGGCATGTCTGCTTTCATCATGCACGGCTTTGGCGTTGGGAGGGTTCGCCTTCGATATGAAGTTTGTGGATTATATGCCCTTCAACCCCTCCAACTTCTTCTGGATGATTCTCTTGGGACTTGTCTGCGGCCTTTACAGTATTTATTACAACACCTCGAAAGCACGTACCGACCGTATTCTTGCAGGGATCACGAATCCCTGGCTGAGGGCATTGACTGCCGGCTTGTCGCTGTCGGTGGCTATCTATTTCTTCCCGTCGCTTTTCGGAGAGGGCTATGGAATAGTGGATAAGGTGATCAACTGCCGTCCTTCCGAGATGCTTGAATACAGTCCGTTCTATACCGGTCTCTCCTCCAACAGCCTGCTGATGGCAGTAGTGGCCGGAGTGCTGATACTAAAGGGTATCATGGTCGGCGCTACGATCAACGGCGGCGGAGTAGCCGGAGATTTTGCACCGACTCTGTTTGCGGGGTGTCTTGTAGGTCTGCTGTTCGGAATGGCTATGAACAACTGGTTCGGATTCACCCTTCCGGTAGAGAATTACGCGCTGTTGGGTATGGCCGGAGTGATGTCGGGCACAATCAAGGCGCCTCTGATGGCTATATTTATCACGGCCGAAATGAGCAACAGCTATCAGTTCCTTTTCGGTTTCCTAATTGTGGCCGCTGTATCATACGGGGTGATGTTTCTTTGGGAGAGATATGGCATGAAAAAGCCGGCAAAGAATAGTTGAAACTAATTTTTGGAAATTAAGATTTAACAGATAATGGCTGGAAAAAACGTGGAGTGTCTGAGACATCTTCTATTTATGTGTGCCCTGCTTATCTTCGGGAATGTCCTCGCTTCGACGAAGGAGATTTCGGATATGGGACGCGCAAGAGAATATTGCGACAGTGCTCCGCTCGAACGTATCGAGGGGATATGGCGATTCCCCGCTGATGATACGGTGGTGCTTATCCGCCGCGACCGGGGTCGAAAGACAAAAGGATATGAACTTATCGTGGTCTCCTCGCCCGACTGCCGGCTCTCTCCGGGTGACCGTATAGGGGAGATCACGGCCGGACCGGATCCTTCGAAAATGAAACTTTCCCTTTGCCGCTCAAAGCGCGACGGGATTTTTTTCGACCCCGGAAATTGCGCCATACAATTCAACGATAAAGAGGGTACGATAAAGATAGAGAAGCGGACACTGAAATTGCGTATCTCATCCACTATCTACCGTCTTTTACCGCAATTCTGGAGGCTGGTGTCGATGGTTAAGACCGATGACCCACAGGAGAAACTCCCCGACGGACTGGTAAGGATATATCCAGCTCAATATTCTTCAAAATCAGATTATCCGAGGTATCTTTAGTTTTAAATCATGAACATCAAAACAATCCTATCAGTTATCTTTGTCGTTTCTGTTCTTCTCGGCAATTGTATTTCGACAGAGGGGCGTAAAATATCCGATCGACAGTCCGCCAAGGGGAAAGTGGTGGATGAGAAGGAGGAGATGACCGCCGGTTCCTTTATGGTGGCGTCGGAGTGTGAGAACTGCAACAATGGTTACCGGCTCAATCAGGTGGTTTTCTCCGGTTTCGATAAGAAGTTGCGGAGCAACCAGGAATCTTTCTTCATTACCAATCATACCGACCGGACATTGACTGCCGTCGCGCTATATATAGATTATCTGACTCCCGACGGGCGTCAGCTGCATAAAAAGTATTACCGTCTTGTCTGCAATATACCTCCCGGGGAGACCCGTAAGGCGGATATCCGCACGTGGGATACTCAGAATTCCTTCTACTATGAAAAGTGTGCGCCGTCGCGCGGAGGTGGATCGCCTTTCACCGTCAGGTTCGATCCGGTGGCATATTATCTGAGGTATTGATACCATTATAAAACTATTTTTGTCGGTGCCTGTATCATTAGGATAAAATACAGGGCAGTGCTCCCCGACGGGAGCTACTGCCCTGTTTCATTTGCAAGTTAAGTGACTTTTAAGTAAATGATAAACTTATGAAACTATTATAAAACTATTAGGCGGGAGAAACAGAAAGTCTCCCTCTATGTAGATCATCGAATTACTTTCTCGCATTTATTTCCAGTCATGCGTATATAAAGCCCCTTGCCGGGATTGTTGACACGCATACCCTGAGTATTATACCATACCTCTGGAGTATCCTTCTCGGTCTCTATTTTCTCAATCCCGCTAAAGTTATACGGTCCGAAATACACTATCATTTCTTCCAGATCCACAGTAATATCCAGATACAGATCCTCTTCAGGAGTGGACCAATCAACCGGGAATCCCCAGTTTCCTAACCCACTTTCAATAATATTGCAAGAAGCTTTTCCGTCGGTTAAAGTCACACCTTGGCAATAGAAATCAGCTTCGGCAGAGCCAAGAGACGCTGCAGGTGTCCATCCCATTAACGCCCGGAAGAAACGGAACTGTGCATAGTCGTCAATAGTAGTAGGCGTTCCCTCAACCTTCGGTACGAGCTGATACCGGCCCTGATAAAATTCCTTTCCTCCTATGTTTCTCTTGATCAGCTTGAAGTTATCGTCATAGATTTTCCGATTAGCTTCGTTAGGAGTCAAGAATCCGTTTTCGACTCCGGTGTAGGGATCTCTCACATTTCCACAGATATACAGGTCGTTCCATACCGGTTTTTCAAGCGAAAGATTGAGATTGACGGGATCTATCACAACAATGTAAACACCCGATTCCTGAATTTCCCAGATAGCATCCTTCTCAGCCGGGTATTTCAGTTTTTTAGTTTCGCCAAGATTAATTAAACCAGGATTTTCAGATACCTCTGCGGGACCATACTCGAAGTCGCGGAGATATGTCCATCTCTCTGTGCTGTCCATTTTTGCAGGGTATCTGAAAACGGCATCGGCGATGACAAACTTCTCACCCGTCTTAAACGACGAAGTGTAGGTGTAAGTGCCGTCCTCTTCATTTGTCATATCGTGACCAATTGGACCATTTGGACTCTTCATGGAGAGGTTATAGAATACCGGGGAGCCGGAAGAAAGTTTCGTCGGCTTGTCAGGAACCTCCATATCGGTCGGTAGCCCGGAGAAAGTAACATCCGCAGTTTCTCTTCCTAAAACACGTCTGAAATTAATGGAGATAGTCACATTCTCCAAAGGTGTTGTTGCGGAAAGGTTTGCACCCTTTGACTCCAGATAAAATGAACAGTTGCCGGTGACATCTATATCATAGCCATAATCGTTCTCCCATCCGGGCATGGCAAACTTGAATTCCCCTTCGAGTTTATCGAGCGTAACGGTGTATTTTGTAGAGGATACGCGGGTCATCTCAGCCGCTTTGTCGAAACTCCAGTCGCAGAAGCTTCCGATAACATACCACTGTTCCTCTTTAGCCTCTTGAGCCACCGAAATGGACGAGCAGAATATGGCCACCGTCCCTAAAAGTAGATGTTTTAATTTCATTCAGTATTGTATTTTGGTTTATAAAGGTAATCAGGTTAGTTCTTTAGCAGCGGTAAAACTGATCTTTTCCCTTTGATTTTGCAAATTTAATAAACGATTCTTATTTTACCCCCCCCCATTTGTTAAAAATTGTTAAAATTAGTTTAATCTGTTGTTCTCAATTTTGGTATATCTTTTAAAAAAATTAAACGGATCACAGCATTGCTGCAACCCGTTTGATTAACGTATGTTT
>JAIDPP010000051.1 GCA_029062725.1 Muribaculaceae bacterium
GTGTAAGGGTAAGGGCGATACGTGAAGAGGCCTGTGAAAGTTTGTTATAATAAGCAGGCTGCGCGATACCATAGAAGTAGGTGGCGATAAGAATACCGAGACCGACGAGCCAAATGCTTGTAGGAGCTGCGACAATGAGAAGGAATCCGACTGTAATCGCGATGATAACAACGACTGCAACCCAGTTTTTCAATACTCTTAGACACCAGTTCAACGTGTAACCGGAAGCCATGATGCCGAAGAAGAGAACCGAGGTAAGGTCGCCGGCGATAGAGGAGTCCTTGAAAAGGAAAGGAATGTAAAGGCTAATAGCTGCGATCACGAGAGTGATAAAGAAATAGAATGCGCAGTATCTGACAAGAACCTTGACATTAACTTCCTTCGAAAATTTGTAATGCACCTTGGGAACATTCTTCTTCGCCGCGTCATTCTTACGGAGTGCAGTGGGATTGGTGATATATTTACCAAATCCTTTTGCAAAGAACAAGGGCACAAATGGTAAAAGATAAATAAGGAACGGAAGACGCCAGTTGATTTTAGCGAGATAACCAGTGGCAATCACGCAACCCATCAGCACGAGGTTAAGAGTGGCGGATGTGTAACCATACTGGGCTGAACGTTTCTCACCGTCGAACATATCCGCGATAAAGGCGGAAGCAAGGGGAGAGAGGATTCCTGCGGCAATACCAATCAGGAAGCTCAGGACTATCAACATGATCATGCTCTTAACAAAGAAGAAGAGCACTCCCATGACTCCGAAAAAGAGACAGGTCCAGAAGGTAAGTTTATTGTTGTTGAACTTTGTTCCGATCCAACCTCCGAGGAACACGAAGGGAATGGCGGCGAAATTAGGTCCTACCTCAAGCATCTGGGTCTCCAGCGCCGATGTTCCGGGGAAGATCTTTGTCAGATCTCCCATGATCGGTGAGATTGCCAGACCCGGAATCGAGGTACAGATGAAGATGATGTACAGATTGAAGACCGCCCAGAGGGGAAGCATCTT
>JAIDPP010000052.1 GCA_029062725.1 Muribaculaceae bacterium
GAAAAGTCGGTTATAGAGGGATCCCCCTGTGTCGGCGATAAAGCTGCCGCAGATAGCCACCTGATGCCTCCTTGCCAGTTCCTTTATAAAGTCAATTGTCTTTCCGGTGGTTCTCTCAGCCATCTCACGGACTTCATCCTTCGACATTCCGGACGGGAACCCGGTGGAGAATGTTTCGGGAAGAATGAGGAGATCGGTCTGGGGGTGCAGTTGCAAGAGTGCGTTCTCAAGATGGGAAAGGTTGACATCCTTATTGTTCCATTCTATAAGAAGGGGGAGGAGTGCCACTCTAAGGTCTTTTGAAATCATAAGGTAAATTTATCCGGGAATTTTGCGGCAGTATGATAGCTGGAATAAAAATCCTTTACAATAGTCATGTCTTTCTCAATATTTCCGGTAGGTTTAAATTCTTCGTTTATTCGAATCTCTTTATGCGCATAATCGATCACTCCGAGTTGAACGGGAACATCTGCACCGTATGAAATATAAAGAAACCCGGTGCGCCAGATTTCCGTTCGGCTCCTTGTTCCTTCAGGTGTTACAGCGAGATTAATGTAGGAGTCAATACGGAATTTCTCAATAATAGATTCTGTAAGGTTGCTTCCTTTCTGTTTTTTTACAGGTATTCCTCCTAAAGCGCGGATAAAAAAGCCGAGAGGGAAGAAAAACCAAAATTCCTTCATAAGAAAATTGGCTTTCCTTCCCAATGAGCGATAGGCGCATAAACCAAGGATAAAATCCCAGTTGGAGGTGTGAGGCGCGACACAAATAATACATTTATCACGTTTTGGCGCCGTGATTTCCACTTTCCAGCCGGAAAGCTTTAGAAAGAGTCCCCATAGGTTCATGTCCGTAAAACTTATGGATTACTCGGCAACCGCTTCTTTATTCTTCTGCTTCTCATTTGCGGGGAGAGCGGCATTGAAGTCCTTGAGTGCGTCGTCAACCTCTTCCGAGAACTCGGTGGAAACCTTCTCAAAGAGAGCTTTGAAGAAAGCTTCTTTAGCCTTTGCATACTCCTTCTTGTCGGCGAAAGCCTTTACGCCGCGATCGAAGAAGATATTGGAGTTCATTCTTGCTTTGTTGGTGGCGAGAAGCACTTTTTCAATAGCCTTTGAGATAGCATCTTTATCCGCTCCCTCTACTGTATAGTAGGAATACATCATCTCATCGCAGGCCGCTGCTCCGAGAGCATCGACATATTTCTTGAATTCTCTTTTATTTGCCATAATAGTATTTGGGTTTATATAATTTATTAAAACGGTTTTTTCTTTTTTTGAAGCCGTGACTTCGGTTTTACTATAACCTCTACATTAATATAACGTTCAATCTCCGCAAAGGTATTAAATTTTTTGAAATAAAAGACAGAAAAATATAGATT
>JAIDPP010000053.1 GCA_029062725.1 Muribaculaceae bacterium
AGATCTACACCTATTACTTCGTCGGCAGCGTCTGATTTGTATACGAGCCAGGTCCTCCCCCATCGGCTTCGACGGTTTCGCCGGTATCTACGCGCCCGATCCTTCACTCGAAGAATGGGTGAAAAAAGGCGACTCTAAGGATGTGGTATTCAAATTTAAAAACGGCGCCGGGCAACAGGTTGAGATGAAAGTGTCGCAGTCGGGGGGTGTCTCCGAACTTGACTTCTCCAACTCTGACTGGGACTATGAATACAATCCCGGCACCGGAACATACGAAGAGCAGGAGACAATATATACTTATTATCTCTCCATCCCCAAAAATATAACTGCGACCCTCACGGAGAACGGCACTCAGTTGGCCTCCACAACTGTTGTCAGCTCCATTGACGTGAAAGGCCATACCTTTTCGGCAGATGTGAATGCCACCCTTATGAATCTCAAGGCTACCGTAAAAATGGCAGGTAACGATAATGCCATTGAATCGCGCACTGAGCTCTTCGCTGACAACCAGAAGATAGCCACGGCATACGCAACTGTCGAAGGAGACGGCCTCTGCGACCTTGACCGCTACAAAGAACTGGAGGATCTGGAAGAAGACATGCTCAACAACCAACTCGGCAAGATGCTTAAGAAAGGAAACTGCGGCCTCGACTTTTTAGGGAAAGTACAAGTTTACGGACAGTTGACATATTATGAGAAACTTCCGCTTGACCTTGACGGCAGCTTCGACGGCTGGGAATATGATAAAGACAAGACTGCTGCTCAGAAAGCCGTTCAGGAGGCCTGCGACCGTCTCAACAAGAATATCAAGGCACAGCTGCGCTACAACAACACAAAAACCGACCAGGCCACAATACTCTTCCAGCCCGGATTTGAGGATTGGGACTATATGTGGGAATATTATACGGACTGTGTGCTCCTTTTCCCCGATGATACAAAATACTCAATGGAGACATATTTCAAGAATTTCACAAACGTCACCGGTAAATTCGACAGTCTTGTGGATGCATACCTCAAAATGTGGAATCAGGCTAAGAGATGACCTTTAATCTCCGTCATAGCTTCCCTATACTTAAGACAGCGCTTTTAAGTGCTGTCTTTTGCTATATGGGAGCCGCTCCCCTCTCCATCTATTCCCAGGATTCTATTCCCGCTGACACTTCTTTCAGCCTTCTCCCCGGTTTGGAAGTAAGGGCCGAGGGGAAAAGTCCGTTCTTTAAAAAAACAGACGGCTCTCTTGAGATGCGCAGCAGGGATGTCGGGCGCCTCACTCGGACATTAGGAGAGGCGGATTTCATAAATATACTGAAAAGTATTTCCTCGGTATCATCCGGAAGCGACTACTCTTCCGGTTTTTCAGCCGATGGCTCCAATCCGACTCAAGTGCAATATCTGGCCGACAATGTACCGGTAACATTCCCTTTCCGTTTCGGAGGAATTTTTTCGGCCTTCAATCCCGCTTTCTACTCCTCTATGGAATATACCCCCGTCAGCCCCGCCTGTCTCCCTCCCCGACTCGGACCTTCGCTGGAATTTCGATCTTCCGACAGGTTCTCGCCGGGGGTTGAAGGTTCCTTAGGCGTCGGTCTCATGGCCTCCTCCCTCGGAATAAGAGGCGGAGTGGCAGGAAAAGCCTCCATTTCTCTGGGAGGAAGAGTATCATACGTTGACCGGCTTTACGGGAAATGGCTGAATGCCTCAAACCATGCGCTGGGGTTCTCCTTCCACGACCTGAATGCCGCCCTGGCGGTCAGACTCTCTTCCGCCGATATCCTCCGGGGAACTTTCTTCCTGTCGGCTGACCGTGTGGGATATGACGACCGCCATTATGCCATCGACACGCGCCTTAATTGGAAAAACATACACTACGCACTGTCGTTGACGCATCAGGCCGACACAAGACTCGAAGCGTCGATCTACCGCACCCTCTTCTCCAACCGCCTTACATTAAGGATGCCGCAGTTCGAACTCCTCGGTCCCTCCTCGCTTGACTCGTATGGAGCGCGACTTAAGCTGGAACAAAACGATATGGGAAAACTTATTTCTGCCTGGGATGCGGGAATGAACATCGAGTTTCACCATGCCGATCCACAGTCGGCCGAAATGTGGATGGGAGAAGAGATTCCGGGGCGAAGGTCCTCCCCAATCGGACAGCGTATGCTGACAGCCTCCCTTTTCGCCTCTCTTGAACTTACCCTCCGTCCCGATCTCTCTTTCTTGCGTCTTGAATCCGACCTGGGGATATACTCTTCATCTACCTCCGGCAACCAATATACATCTCTCCTTTTCTCTCCTAAGGTCACCTACCGTCAGATTGTCGGCAACGGTGAATTACTCTTCTCCGCCGGACTATCGGCCCAACC
Organism: Muribaculaceae bacterium; assembly: GCA_029062725.1. Taxonomy (GTDB): domain Bacteria; phylum Bacteroidota; class Bacteroidia; order Bacteroidales; family Muribaculaceae; genus Lepagella. Next base: position 2,364 of record JAIDPP010000053.1, read on the forward strand.
GCTGCATCAGGTAGGTTTTTCAGAACTGGGGCTCGCTTCCGATTTCTGGATCGGAGCCTGCCGGAGAGCTCCCATGCAACGGGCAGCGGATATATCTGCACGTATGTCCTATCCCCTCCCGTGGTGGAATCTGCGCGCGGAGGGACGCATTTATTGGAAATGGCTACGCAATCAGACCGAATATCAGGGAGCCGTAATGGAGGTGATCGATACAGACTATGATCCTTTCTCCCATCTTTCAGTGGCCGACGGATACAATTACGGAGTCTCAGCCTCAATCCGCCGGACTATCGGCAACATTACCGGCGAAGCCGGATATTCTTTCGATCAGGGGCGTCGCCACGACTCTTCCGCAAGCTGGTACGCACTCAATGCCGCCGGACATACCGGCAAAGTCTCGTTGGTCTGGCGTAAAGGTAAGCATTGGATTTTTTCCACCACTTTCCGAATCTCCTCCGGAAGACGCTACACTCCCGTCAAGGCCCTTTACGCCATCAGCGGAAATATCGCCCTGGAATACTGTGCCCGAAATTCCGCCCGGCTCCCCTCCTATCAGCGTCTCGACTTGGGAGCGACCTATATCTTCCGCACCTCAGGACGGCTGCCGCTCACTCATTCGCTGAATCTCTCCATCCTGAACGCCTACGGTCATCGAAACGTGGAGATGCAGTATTTTATCCTGAATGCAGAGCGTGGAGACTATACCCTCAAACGCCTTTACTCTCTTTACCGTTTCCTCCCCTCTCTAAGCTACACAATCGATTTCTGATGAAAAAATCATTTTCCGGATTTATCCTTCATGGACTATCCATCCTGCTTCCCCTTCTCTACCTGCTGTTCATCCCCGGCTCCTGTGGCTCCGATCAGCCGGGGGCGCCCCGCACAGCCGTGATCGAGGGATTCTTCAACAGCGACGGCTATCCGACAGTGCTTTTCTCTTCCTCCATATCTCCTTCCGAGGAGGGAAGTCTCCGGGATGCGCTCATCAACTGGGGCCGCGTCACCATCTCCGACGGCCGGCGTGAAGTGGTCCTTACCGGAATGGCTGACACCCGATACCTTCCACCTTTCCGTTATACCACCACCGAAATGCGAGGTGAACCCGGGAAAACCTATACTGTCAAGGCTGATTTCCGCGAACTATCGGCCACAGCTTCTTGCAGGATGCCCTTCCCTACACCTATCGACAGCCTTACTTTCGAGGCTGCCGATGCCGACACTCTTCGCGCCACGACCTTGCATTTCACCTCTCCTGCCGACACTCCGGCCTTCTATTACCTGTCAATGAGACCGCAAAATACAAATACACGCGAATCAATCTGCATGATGGGCACCATAAAAGCCGAGCGGCCCGGAGAACACTATTCCATCGCAGTGCTGCGTCCGCGTGTGAAGATCGACAGCGTCACATACCTTTCGCAGCTCATTGTCGGGGAAAAATGGACTGTCTCCCTGAACCGTGTGGAAAAGGAGGTTTATGAGTTCTGGAAGAGCTACGACAATATGGTGCTTTTCTCCTCTTCCCCTTTCCTCAACAGTTCGGAGTCGCTCCCCTCCAATATCCGGGGAGGCTACGGCATCTGGTCACCGCAAGGAACCTCCTCACTGGATTTCTCGGTCGAATAGCTTTTCTGTATGTTCCCTTATTATTTTCCTCTTCCTATCCTTTCAATAAGGGCGGACGCTGCGGCGTCAGGTGTCGGCATCGAGCCCAGCAGGTTTATGAATTGCGAGCCGATTATAGCTCCGTTGCTAAAGAGACATGCGTCGGAATAAGTGTCGGAGTTTGAGATTCCAAACCCGATGAGCCTCGGATGTCTCAGTCCCATTGAGTCGATGCGGCGGAAATATTCCTTAGCCTCGGCCGAGAAGGAGTCGCGAGCTCCCGTGGTTGAGGCGGTGGAGACCATATATATGAACCCGTCGCAATTGTCATCGATCAAGCGGATCCTATCTTCGGAAGTCTCGGGAGTGATAAGCATGATCAAGGGAAGGTCATACCGATCACTTAGCATTTTATATTCCTTCATGTAAATATCGAAAGGGAGGTCTGGAATTATCACCCCGTCGATTCCAGCATCAGAGGCCCGGCGGAAAAATTCTTCCGCACCCATCTGCATTATGGGATTGAGATAACCCATTGCCACAAAGGGGGTATCGGGATTGATATGCCGCGCTTCCTCAACCTGCGAAAGGATGACCGGTAGGGAGATACCGTTGGCGAGGGCGATACTTCCGCTTTGCTGGATCACCACTCCGTCAGCCATAGGGTCCGAAAAAGGAATACCGATCTCTATTATGTCGGCTCCGTTGCCACAAAGCGCTGAGATAACCTCTACCGTGGAATCAAGATAGGGATAGCCCGCAGTGAAATAGACTGCCAACAAGTCTTTATTCTTCTTACCTAATAGTTTCTTCAGCCTGTTCATAATAAAACTCTCTAAACCAGATTATTTATAAAAATCCTGATAGCTTCCGGATCCTTTATGCCCGGAAAGGTCTCAAATCTGCTGTTAAGATCAATTCCCGCGAAAAAGGGGTGACGGAACGCCCTGATAGCTTCTGCATCGGCGGGTCCGATCCCTCCGCTCAGCAGGAAGGGTTCGGGCAGACGGTAGTGCTCCAGTATCTTCCAGTTGAATTTACTTCCTGATCCACCATGCGAGGATGTAGCGGTGTCGAAAAGAAAAAGATCCACGCATCCTGAATACTCCTCCGCTTTCCGGAGATCATCTTCCGAGGTAATTCCTAAAGCCTTTATCACCTTTATACCTCTATTTCTCATGGCGGCGCACACCTCAGGAGACTCCGTCCCGTGAAGTTGAAAGATACGGAAGCCGTATCTTTCGGAAATACCGGACAATTCCTCTTCCCCAAGATCTACCGTAACTGCCACCGGTCTCACACCGGAAGGCAATGACGACAGCAGTTCCGGTGAAATCTTTCCCAAGCAGTTTCTGGGAGAAAGCTTATGGAATATGAATCCCATATAATCAATCCCTAATTCCGCTACCCGGGATATATTTCCGGCTTCCCTCATTCCGCAGACCTTTACCTTCATACACTTATCTATTTATCCATTACTTATTCCGAATCAAGATCGCGACCCCCGGTCCTTAAATTCCGGTCATCGCCCGCAAAGCTTCGCCGGGATCGGTCTTCGACATCAACGCCTCGCCGATTAGGAAACCGTCAAATCCGACATCACGAAGCCGGGCGACATCCTCTACATTCCGGATTCCGCTTTCAGCCACCTTCACAGCTCCCTCCGGAAGCGCCTCTATCAAACGAGTGCAATTGGAGATATCTGTAGAGAAGGAGGTAAGGTCGCGGTTATTGATCCCTACCATATCCGCACCCTCAGGCACCATCGAGATTTCCTCGAGGGTATGGACCTCGATAAGGGTCTCAAGTCCGAGGGAATGAGCAATATAATTAAATCTTTCCAACTTGGCGGAATCCAGAATCGCGGCTATCAGAAGCACTGCATCGGCCCCCATTATACGCGACTCGTATATCTGGTATTCATCTACAATGAATTCCTTGCGCAAGATTGGAAGCGTAGGAACTGTTCGCCTCGCTAATGCCAGATCGGTTGCTGATCCTCCGAAATAAGGAGTGTCGGTAAGCACTGACATCGCCGCTGCGCCGTTGAGGGCGTAGGATGCGGCTACTGCAGCAACGTCACTCATTGGGGCTATCTCTCCTTTCGATGGTGAACGACGCTTATGCTCGGCAATGACGCCGGGGGTATGCCTGCGCAGCGCTCCGCTCATCGAAAGCACGGAGCGCAACACGGAGAAAGCCTCCACTTTCAAGGATCGCTCCGGCACGATAGATTTCATGGCCTCAACCTCCGCGCGCTTCACTTCCGCTATCTTATCCAATATGTTCATTCCTTATGAATTTATATCCAAAAACTTGCGGAAGGCCTCCAGAGCGGCTCCGCTTTCCAATGATTCCCTTGCCTGCGCTATAGCCTGCGCTATATCGAGATCCCTTTCAAGAGTGCTGATGGCGAAAGCAGCGTTCGCAATCACGCAATCCTTCTTCGCTCTTGACGCCCTCCCCTCCAGCACATCGTCGAATATCCTCGACGCGCTCTCCTCCGTATCTCCTCCATACAGGTCCTGCGGTGTGACAGTCTCGAGGCCGAGATCAGAGGCCGAGAGAATAAGTTCCCTGCTGTTATCGACCACTTTGAACGGAGATGTGAGCGAAATCTCGTCATAACCGTCAAGGGAGTGGACGATGGTGCAGTTTATACCCTCGTTCTGGGCAATGTATCGGTATAGCCGCAGGAGTTTGAGATTATAGACGCCAAGGAGTTGGTTCCCGGGCATTGGGGGATTCACGAGAGGAC
>JAIDPP010000054.1 GCA_029062725.1 Muribaculaceae bacterium
TCCTTGCACTTGGCTGCGATGAACTGGCGGTTCATGCGGCCGATGTTGGCGAGCTTGATGTTCTTGGGACATTCGGCAGAGCAAGCACCGGTGTTGGTGCAGTTACCGAAGCCGAGCTCATCCATCTTCGCAACCATTGCACGGACACGACGGTCCTTCTCAACCTCTCCCTGCGGAAGAAGTGCCAGCTGGCTGATCTTGGCAGATACGAAGAGCATGGCAGAACCGTTCTTACATGCGGCTACACAAGCACCGCAACCGATGCAGCTTGCGGAATCCATAGCCTCGTCAGCCTTCACTTTCGAGATGGGAAGGTTGTTGGCATCCTGAGCACCGCCACAGTTGAACGATACATAACCGCCCGCCTGCTGGATCTTGTCGAATGCGTTACGGTCCACCATCAGGTCCTTGATCACAGGGAAAGCTGCCGAACGCCAGGGCTCTACAGTAATGGTCTCGCCATTGGCGAAACGACGCATGTAGAGCTGGCAGGTAGTAGCTCCTGTAGCGGGGCCGTGGGGATGGCCGTTGATATAGAGCGAGCACATACCGCAGATACCCTCGCGGCAGTCGTGGTCGAACACGATAGGCTCCTCGCCCTTCTCGATAAGGGTCTCATTCAGGATATCGAGAGTCTCCAGGAATGAAGTGTCGGGTGTGGTCTCTACATCATTGTAAGTCACAAAAGCACCCTGTGCCTTAGGGTTGGCCTGACGCCACACCCTAAGATTGACTTTCATTATATTTTCTTCCATTTTGAATTTCAGTTTTTAGGGGTTAGAGCAGTGGCTTACGACTTGTAGTTACGAGTCTGAACCTTGATAGCTTCATAGTGGAGCGGCTCCTTGATGAGTTCGGGAGCCTTGTCGTCGCTGCCGTCATATTCCCAGCAGCTCACATAGAAGCAGTTCTCATCATCACGCTTGGCCTCGCCTTCCTCGGTCTGATACTCGGTGCGGAAGTGGCCGCCGCAGCTCTCGTTACGGCTGAGAGCGTCGTAGGCGATAAGTTCGCCCATGGTGATGAAGTCGTTGAGACGGAATGCCTTGTCAAGCTCCACGTTCATGCCATCCATCGACCCGGGAACGAACAGATCATTCTCGAAAGTCTTGCGGAGATCCTTAAGTTTGCTGATAGCCAGCTCAAGACCCTCCTTGTCGCGGGCCATACCGACATATTCCCACATGATATGGCCAAGCTCCTTATGGATGGAATCCACCGAGCGTGTACCCTTGATATTCATCAGCTTCTCCTCATCAGCCACGCATTTGGCCTCCGCGGCGTCAAACTCCGGAGTGTTGGTCTGGAAGTGAGGAACCGTGATCTGGTCGCTGAGATAGTTCTGGATGGTATAGGGAAGCACGAAATAGCCGTCGGCAAGACCCTGCATGAGTGCGGAGGCGCCGAGGCGGTTAGCTCCGTGGTCGGAGAAGTTGCACTCGCCGATGGCGAAGAGACCCTTAACGGAGGTCTGGAGTTCATAATCCACCCAGATTCCGCCCATCGTATAGTGAATGGCCGGGAAGATCATCATCGGGTTGTAATATTTCACGCCATCTTTCTCATTGGCAAGCTCGCCGGGGTTTACGTCGGTGATCTCCTCATACATGTCGAAAAGGTTGCCGTAACGCTGACGGACAACGTCGATTCCAAGACGGTTGATAGCCTCGGAGAAATCGAGGAATACGGCAAGACCTGTATTGTTCACGCCAAAGCCGGCATCGCAACGCTCCTTTGCAGCGCGCGAAGCAACGTCACGGGGAACGAGGTTACCGAACGCCGGATAGCGACGCTCGAGATAGTAGTCGCGATCCTCTTCCGCAATATCGCTACCCTTGATCTGACCTTTCTGAAGCTTAACGGCATCCTCGATGTTTTTAGGAACCCAGATACGGCCGTCATTACGGAGTGACTCCGACATGAGGGTAAGTTTCGACTGCTTGTCGCCGTGAACGGGGATACAGGTCGGGTGAATCTGCACGAAAGCGGGGTTAGCGAAATATGCGCCCTTACGGTAACATGCCATAGCTGCGGAGCAGTTACAACCCATCGCGTTGGTCGAAAGGAAGTATGTGTTCCCGTAGCCGCCGGTAGCGATAACCACTGCGTGAGCGGCAAAACGCTCGAACTTGCCTGTCACGAGATTTTTGGCGATGATACCGCGTGCGCGCTCCACGCCATCCTTATCCTTGATAAGCACGAGTTCGTGCATCTCATAGCGATTATAGCTCTTCACCTTTCCGAGCTGAATCTGGCGGTTGAGCGAGCTGTAGGCACCGAGAAGGAGCTGCTGTCCGGTCTGACCCTTGGCGTAGAAAGTACGGCTCACCTGCGCGCCACCGAACGAACGGTTGGCAAGGAGACCGCCATATTCGCGTGCGAAAGGAACACCCTGCGCCACACACTGGTCAATGATGTTGTTGGAAACCTCGGCCAGACGATATACATTGGCCTCACGGGCACGGTAGTCGCCACCCTTCACTGTATCATAGAAAAGACGGTAAACGGAGTCGCCGTCGTTCTGATAGTTCTTTGCGGCGTTGATACCTCCCTGTGCGGCGATAGAATGGGCGCGGCGGGGAGAATCCTGAATACAGAAGTTGAGCACGTTGAAGCCCAGCTCCGCGAGTGTCGAAGCCGCTGACGCACCGGCAAGACCGGTACCGACCACGATCACGTCAAGTTTACGCTTGTTGGCGGGGTTAACCAGTTTCTGATGAGCCTTGTAGTTGGTCCATTTCTCAGCGATAGGACCCTCCGGGATTTTGGAATCGGCCGGATTCATCACTTTTACTTTATCTAAATTTGCCATATCGCTAATTACTTGGGTTGGTTTACGTTGGGGATTTCATTAACCGCGGGGGCGTTGTCGGAAGCCTCAAGATAGTCGAAGAGTGCTACTACACGGCCGAGGCTTTCGCTCTGCTGCTCCATCTCCTCGAGCTGCTCTGCCATCGCGGGATTGTTCTTGAGATACTGCTGCGCCTCGGGGCTCTTCATCTGCTCCATCTGCTGGCGGATGCCGCTCTCCATCTGACGGATACCTTTCGATACCTGATCGTAGGAAGAAAGCTTGATCTGCTGGCCGAGCTGAGCGGCATCCGGACCGAAATCTTTCTCGATCATGGCCGGAATCATATCCTTATATTGTTCGCGGAGTGTCTCGTTGGTAAGATAGTCTTTGTCGTGGGCCTTTACGGTGAATACGATAGCCTGAGCCACGAAGAGGGCGATCACTACTGTGGTCCAGCAGCAACCGATCTTCTTGAGGCGGCCGATCCATGCCTCGTTATCCCAGCCACAGGATTGGAACATCGACCAGAAACCGTGGTTCATGTGGAACCAGAGGGCGATGAAACCGATGATATATACGATAGGAGTCCATACCAGGCTGAAAGCCTCCTGAATGAAGAGAGTGCCGGCTGCCGGAGGAAGCATCTCGTGGGCGCCGCGGATCTCCTGAAGCTGCATCTTAGCCCAGAACTGGATAAGGTGAACCACAAGGAAAGCCAATACGACGATACCGAGAACGAGCATGTTCTTCGACGACCACTCTACTCCTTTGGGACGTTTCTCGATAGAATAGCGTACATTACCGCGTGCCTTACGGTTCTGGATCGTAAGCATAAACGCATAGATAATGTGGACAATGAATAGGAACGCGAGCCCTACTGAGGCGATAAGCGCATACCAGTTTGCTCCTAAGAATTCGCAAATCGAGTTGTACGCCGCAGGCCAGCAGATAGCTACAGCATTCATCACACAGTGAAATGTTACAAATAGGACGAGGCATGCACCCGTGAGGGCCATCACAAACTTACGTCCTACAGATGAGCATGATAACCACATAGCTGTTCTGAATTT
>JAIDPP010000055.1 GCA_029062725.1 Muribaculaceae bacterium
CAAGTGAATAAACTAATTTCTTCATCTCTTTAAAATTTAAAATAATAAAACAATATTCTTTTTGCTATCAAAAACGGTGCAAAGGTAATAATATTTTTCCTATGACAATAATTTTTCACTGTTTTTTTACACCCTTATCATCAATATTTAACATTTTAACATTCCAATGTTAAATATTTACCCGTTTTTAACATTTAACTATCCCTTTCGTTCTTTTCAGGAGCCGGTTTCCAACTCATCTAAAAAGGGAGGCGAAAGCAGCTGAAGGGATAAAACGACGAATGTGGCGGGTCTCACGACTCGCCACATTCGAATGTTTTCCATAATACTTTAAAACTAACCTAACATCATGAAACGATTTACTTTTCATCTAATACAACGTAAGGAATCGCAATTTTGTTTTATAAAACATAAAAATTTTTTTAAAAAATAGCGGAGCTGATCTCCCCCCAGGGATAATCACCTCCGCAAATAATATAAAACGGTTTGGCTAACCGCGTCTTACCGATCGCGGAATCATTTTACCGCCGTCTTCACGGTCTTGCCGCCGTTGCGCACGAGATAGATGCCCGCGGGAAGTTCGGCCTCAAGATCGCCGTTGGAAGAAGCCACCTTCATACCGGCCGCATTCCACACCTCTACAAGGCCCTTGGCGTTTACAACATGAAGCACGCCGCCGAATGAATACACTCCCATAGATTCCGACTCCGAAACCATAGCCTCCTCTACATCGGCAGTGACATTGTTGGTGGTGAGCACCACGTAGCCATTGGCAGGAACGGTCACCTTGTTATTCTCAAAATCGATAACCGATTCTTCGCCCTCGGAGCTTGAGAACACCTTATAGGCCGACGGATCAGTGTTGCGTAGGTTCATGGCCGTGCTCTTCGCCTCCGTGATGCTGAAGTTTACGAAGAGATGCATCTCCTTGTCGCCGGCATAGCTATGAGCGTAACGCAAGCCGGTTCCGGCGAAATTGAGACTGTATTCAGCCTGCTCGCTGAAGAGATCCTGATTGCGCAGACGCAGGTCGATAAGCTGACGGTAACGCTTGAGGAGCGCTCCGTTGAAGGGTTCCTTCATAAGATCCCAGTTGACAACCTTCGGATCAGTATTGTTACCGCTGTAGTTAGGAAGCGACTTGGTGTTTTCAGCATTACCCATCTCGGAGAACTGCCAGATCATGTGTGAGCCGGGAGTAAGGATCATCTGTGCGGCGGCGCCGGAAAGACGGCGGCATGAAACAGCGATATTGCCTTTCACTCCTACCTCTCCCCACATCTCCTGCTTGAAGGCGAGACGCTGCTCGTCATGGCTCTCGAGATAGGAGACGGTGGAACCCGCGGTGCGACCATCCTTGACGGCCCACATCCTGTTGAGGGTGCTTCCCGAGGAGTAACCCATCGCGAACTGGCATCCTGCCTCGTTGACATTGGCCCAGTTGAGTTCTCCATCCTTTGCCATATCATTCTCCTCCTGTGCGCCGGCAAGATTCTCATTTATGAAGTATGCATCGGGATTGACCTCACGCATAGCGTCATGAAGTCTCTTCATGCGGTCAACGCGCGACTGGTTGAAGGCATTTGTAGCCCCTTCACCATTATTCAGATATGAATCGTTGTCGCCGAGACCCTTCACGAGGTCAAAGCGGAAACCGTCCACCTTATACTCGGTCATCCAATATTTAAGCATGTCGTGCCACTGCTGCTGCACCAGAGGATAGCCCTGGTTCCAGTCGTTGAGCACGCTGTAGGCATGGGGCGCGGTCTTGT
>JAIDPP010000056.1 GCA_029062725.1 Muribaculaceae bacterium
TTGGCCTGTGATACTAACAAGTATTGAGAACAGAGCCAATAACATCGACCAGGGCGTGGAAGATGCCCGCAAGGCAAAGGAGCAGCTTGACAATGCCCGGGACGAAGCCAAGAAATATGTAGAAGAGGCTCAGGCCAAGCAGGCCGAGATGCTCCGCGAAGCCGCAAGGATGAAATCAGAAATCATCGAGCAGGCCAAGCAGGAGGCTTCCGAAGCCGCTCGTCGCGAGATGGAAGCCGCCAAGGTATCCATAGAGCAGGCCCGCAAGGAGGCTGAGCTGCAATTTAGAAATGAAGTCGGCAGGTTTTCTATCGACATCGCCGAGAAGATGGTTCGCAACCAGATGAAAAACGATGCCGCGCAGAAGCAGCTTGTCGATAAGTTATTGGACGAAATAGAGAAAAACTGATCAGCCGATGATATCCGGATTAATACCGCACAGATATGCCAAGGCCTTATATAAGTTCGCCTTGGAAAACAAGAGTGCCGGCAAGGTGTATGAGGAGATGAAGACTGTCATAGAGTCTTTCCGTCAGAACCCCGGGCTGGCCAAGGTGTTGTCGAATCCCTTTGTGGAATCGGCTGACAAGGAACGACTCCTGGTCAGGGCGGCCGGAAATGATCCGGGTGATGACTACCGTCGGTTTGTCAGACTGATTCTCGACCATAAAAGAGAGGAATACGCCTATCTGATGGCCTACGCCTACCGCGATATCTACAGAAAAGCAAATAGAATCTCACAGGTGAGGATCGCTACGGCGGCCGAACTCGGAGATGCCGAAATGCAGAAGTTGCGGGATGTGGTGGAGAGGAGTTTCAAGGACACCGTTTTTGAATATACCTACGACGTTGATCCCGACCTTATCGGAGGCTTCATTATTGATGTCGATTCAGTAAGGATGGACGCCTCCCTCAGCAATGAACTCGAACAATTACGTCAAAACCTCATAAGAAGCAATTAATAAGATGCTTAATCCCAGCGAAATATCAGATGTTTTAAAACAGGAGCTCGAAAACATCAATTCAAAAGTCAAATTTGAAGAGGTGGGTACAGTGTTGAACGTCGGTGACGGCGTTGCCCATGTCTATGGACTCGAGAATGTAAGAAGTAATGAGCTTGTAGAATTTGAGAATGGCGCCAAGGGCGTGGCTCTCAACCTTGAGGAAAGCAACGTCGG
>JAIDPP010000057.1 GCA_029062725.1 Muribaculaceae bacterium
TATTAAGTCGTCTGCTGCGTCTGTTGTGTATAAGTGACAGCCTATGTGGTAATCAAGATGCACATAGATAGAGGCGTTCTCACTCATTACGGAGCGTATCGCCATAAGGTTCTCATACATCCAGTTAAGGTATTTCTCCTTATCCCAGATATCACCATACATCTTTTCTTCAAAAGCTTTCAGTTCATCATCTTCAAGTTCCTGCTCTGCCTGTTGAATCGCCTTTGCAACAAGCGGATTCCTGCGGATATAAACCTTCTTGGCATAATCTGCACCACTGGCGAAAGGCGGGTCAATATATACTAAATCCACCTTTATCCCTTGCTCCTTCAAATAAGCACAAGCGGACACACATTCGCCATGAATTATCATATTGTCAGATTCTTCATCGCCAACACGCTCTTGTTCGGCTACTTCATACAAAGGCATACCACGAAGTATGCGCTCAGTGACTTTATCGCTTTCTCGGTAGCGTAATATACGTTGTGTACGTACGAAATTATTGAGTACAGCCTGACCGGAAACGGTTGTGGGGAAATATGGAACGTATTTTATAGCCATAGTATAATCAGTTTAAAAGAAAAGTGTCTATTCTATTAATTGTTTTCTGAAGACGTTCCTCTTTCGTAAGCGTGTCTTCGATATATAGGAAGTCAAAACGTTGGTAGTCAACCTTTTCATTATTAAGTTTTACAAAGAAATCCTCCATAAATTGTTTGCGTGGAATAAACTTACTGGCAAATCCTTCACCCTTAGTTTCGATAATGATTACTTTGTTAATGGTGTTATCGGGGTTACGAGTAAGCATTAGGAAGTCTGGATAGTAATATCCATCTAATTTCCATGCTCTGCCACGCTTAGTGTAGCATCTAATACGGAAATCAGTGAGGGTATCGTCTCCATTGAAGTAAAATTCAACACCAGGAACGGTTTTTATATGGTTAATCACACCATACAAATAATCTTTCTCCAACTTACTGTCCAGATGGTAAGGGAGATAATGGTATGTGCGGTCATTAACCGATTTTTCTGTTTCTGGTAGCGGAATATTATGCTCAATAAGATACTTGCGAATTTCATCCGATATTATTTCTGTAGGTTTATCATCTGAGCTGATAATTTCGTTTACTTTTACCTGATCCGGAGCAAATATACTACTTGGGCTTGCTTCAATTGGGGAAGTTAGAGCATTGACCTTGAGCAGGGATGCACTTTCCGGAATAAGTTCTTCTGTTGTGTTGAACCGGCGAATGGTAGCAAAGCAATTACGGATGTCTGTTCTGACTTGTCGTTGGTCTATTCTTGAATTAAATATCAGAGTGTCGTTGTCGGTTGCAGTTATCTTCTCAAATAGTTCATGCAGAAGAGATTCATACACTAAAAGCAGACTAAGGGGTAGAAGACCCAAACTTTCTTTCACAATAAGGTCAAGCCACGAACGGAACGAAGTTGCATCACTTATACCAAAGTTGACTGCAGTTTCTGACGCAATATCTCCATCTGTCAGACTCTGTGTGTAAATAACTGCGGCATTAAGGTATGGAGGCTGATAATTCCGAAAATATTCTTTGATGTCAGAAACTTTTTCGGTTTCTACAGTATTGTAGTTGATTTTTATCTGATAGAAGTCGAGATTAGGAAGTTTGAGCTTTTCCATTCGTGAATAGCGATGGAGTGTGATAATATCTTCAGGTCTTTTGCCTCCAAAGTCTTTGATTGTAATATACTGTTGTTCCTGCAACTGTTGATTCAACTTGTCTGCGTTAAACTTATTTAGCCAAATTAAGGCTGTTTCCTTTCGGGCATTGTCAACTTCGCGTAGGCAGCGACAACTTATTTGCAGAACCATGTTCTGCGGACAAGAATTACGC
>JAIDPP010000058.1 GCA_029062725.1 Muribaculaceae bacterium
CATCGGCACCTGGACGCGTCCAGGTGCCGATGAAATATTTCAATTTGCATTCGTTTCTATTTCTTCAGAAGATCATATCTCTTGAACACCTTCTCGATGGCTTCAAGCGAACGTGTCACCTGCTCTTTGGTATGAGTAGCCATAAGAGAATAGCGGATCAGAGTATCTTGCGGAGCAACCGCCGGAGTGACAACGGGATTGACGAAAACACCCTCGTCAAGAAGATCGCGGGTAACATGGAATGTCTTGTAATCATCACGGATGAAAAGCGGAATGATGGGAGTTGAGGTATTCCCGATCTCGCAACCCATAGCGCGGAACGACTCAAGAGCATAATTGGTAATCGCCCAGAGATGCTCCTGACGCTCAGGCTCAGATAGCATGATGTCGAGCGCAGCGTTGGCCGCGGCAGTTGAGGCCGGAGTTATAGAGGCTGTGAAGATATATGAACGGGAATGGTGGCGGAGATAGTTGGTAATCACCTTGTCGGTGGCGATAAACCCGCCAAGAGATGCGAATGACTTAGAGAACGTACCCATGATCAGGTCAACGTCATCTGTCACCCCGAAATGATTGCATGTGCCTCGACCACCTTTGCCGAAAACACCGATACCATGTGCTTCATCGACCATGATCTGCGCATTATACAGCTTAGCAAGACGGACGATTTCCGGAAGGTTGGCCACATCTCCCTCCATCGAGAAGACTCCATCGGTTACGATGAGCTTCACCTTGTCAGGATCGCATTTCTTGAGCTGAGCTTCAAGAGAGGCCATGTCGTTGTGTTTATATTTAAGATAGTTCGAGAAAGAGAGTCGGCGGCCTTCGATTATGGAGGCATGGTCCTGCTCGTCGAGAATCACATAATCCTCACGACCGGTTAGGGTTGAGACTACTCCGAGGTTTACACCGAATCCTGTAGAATAGAGCATCGCATCCTCCTTCCCTACATAGTCGGCAATACGCGCCTCGAAATCCTTATGGATGTCAAGAGTACCATTAAGGAAAGGGGAACCGGCCATACCTGTACCGTATTTTTTTGTGGCTTCAATGGCGGCTTCGATCACCTTGGGGTGATTGGTCAGACCCATGTAACTGTTGGAACCGAACATCAGAACCTTTCTGCCATTCATCATCACCTCTGTATTCTGCTCGCTGGAAATCGGCCTGAAATATGGATATATGCCGGCGGCTTTGGCACGCTGCGGAGCATCATACGCCGATAGTTTCGTTTGTAAGGGCTTCATACTTATAGTTTATATAATAGGTTGCAAAATTAACAAAATATTATGTAATCTCACATTTTTAGCCTGTTTTTTTATCCCTTTTATTAAATTTTTGTCAAAATTGTCAAAATTGTCACCGTAATTGCCTCTTCTCTCTTTTTGCAACCCCTATCGTATCTATACTAATTCTCAATAATTTAGCGCGTCTTATAAAGTTTTTTGCTTCCGGAGCGACCCTTTTAGCATGTCGTTTGTTTATATTAG
>JAIDPP010000059.1 GCA_029062725.1 Muribaculaceae bacterium
CTTGCGGATCTTTTTGACTCGTCATCTTTTATTTTATAGAAACTCGTCGATTTTCAATTGGCTGATTTTGCCCCTCTCATCGGCACCAACCGAAAGGTTGCTGCCTTTTCGATTGACCAAATCATCTCAAAAATATCTCGCAATTGTTAATAAAAAATAAGTTTATACAACTTCATTTGAAGTAAACTCAGATTCCCTATCATATAAAAGCTAAAGGATATGAAAAAGTTTTGGCAGTGCCGTTATTTGGATGCGATATAAGACTTGAGCAGGGCGATAATGGCGTCGGCGTCGAACATCGAGGAGTCGAAACAGAGGTGATAGTTGCCGGCTGTCCCCCATGTGCGGTTGGTGAAGTAGTTGTAATAGCTTTCGCGTCCTTTGTCATGTTTCTTAGCCAAGGCCACAGCCTCCTCCTCCGTTGCGGCATCGTTGCGGGCGATGATTTCCTTAACCCTATGCTCTATAGGAGCCTGAATGAAGATGGAGACCATCCCCGGATGATGGCGCATCACGTAGTCGGCGGTTCGCCCCACGATTACGCAGCTTCCTTTTTCACAAATAGAGCGTATCACTTCCGACTGCGCGTTATATAGCGATTCAGGAGCCAACGAGCCGGGTCCGAAATGATGGAGGGTTCCGGGAGTACAAGGGGAATTGGAGGTGCCGCAACTTAGTCCTAAGAAATTCCTTATGAAAGAGGGGCGCCGCTCGTCGGCGGCACGGAAAATCTCAGGATCCATTCCGAATTTCTGCGCGGCTTCAGAAAGGAGAGTCTTGTCGTAATAGGGGATGCCGAAAGCCTCCGCTATACGGCGGCCGATTTTTGAGCCGCCGCATCCGAACTGACGGCCTATAACAATGATGAAATTATCCATTTATCTGAAAATATGATTAGATATGGGGAGAAAAAAGCATCCTGACGATTAAAAACTCCCCTATGAATTACAAAATTAAAAAATATTTTGTAAATTTGCGATTCCAACTTTGAAAATAACGGAAAATTGCAGCTTCGGATTTCAAGCCGGAGGCGGCAACGACCTTAAAAAGGCAAATAAATGGAAATAGACAAAGAACAAGAGGGGATGTCGATCTACGAATACATCGTGGATAATGTCGATACCTGCGAGCCGGAGATGGGCGAATTGATCTGCCGTCTGCGTCTTGCCGACACCTCCGGCCAGTTTCTTGCCAGCACAGCGCGCTATCTCTCGGCGGTTGACCGCGAGAAGTTCGACCGTTGGCTCACTCCCCTCATCGAGGGAGCCATCGACCGCGACCGCGACCGTCGCTATATCGGCTCGCTCCTTGAAGGGATCTGGGGCGAAGATTATCGCGATCGCGTCGAGGAGCTACGGAGCACCGACGACAATTTCCGTCGTATCTACAAGCGGATATATACCGAGAGAGAGGCGATGTAGCCAATCTTTTAGAGATAATGATTAAAAGAACCTATTTAATAACCGCGTTCATCGCCCTACTGGCGATAACGCTGACCCACATCAAGGTTATGGGAGAGACCAATATTCCTGCCGGTCCTGTGGTTGATATAAAGACCACGGCAGGCGACATCAAGGTTAAACTTTATGACGACACGCCGCGTCACCGTGACAATTTCCTCAAACTTGTCAATGAGGGGTATTACGACGGAGTGTTGTTTCACCGAGTCATCAAGGATTTCATGATTCAGACCGGTGATCCCGATTCAAAGGATGCTGCGCCGGGGAAAATGCTTGGCAGCGGGAGCCCTGACTATACCATAGAGGCAGAGATCCTATATCCGAAGCATTTTCATAAATACGGCGCCCTTGCCGCAGCACGCACCGGCGACCAGGTGAATCCCGAGCGTCGCAGCTCCGGCTCGCAGTTCTATATCGTGACTGGCAATAAATATTCCGAGCGCGATATGGAGCGTATGGCGGCTCAGATGACGGAACAGCGAAAGATGGATTATTTCAATGGACTCAGAAAGAAGAACATCGAAAAGATCCGCACCCTTCAGATGGCCGGCGACAGGGAGGCCCTTGAGGCCCTCCGTCAGGAGATGATCAAGGAGACCGAGGCGAATGTCACTGACGAGGGGCTTCCTGCAGAGATAAAGGAGGCTTACACGACTGTTGGAGGCACTCCACATCTTGACGGGCAATACACGGTGTTCGGAGAGGTGCTCGAAGGAATGGATACCGTAGAGAAGATCCAAGACGCCGCCACCGACCGCACTGACCGCCCCACGGAAGATATCCGCGTGATTTCCATGAAAGTGGAAAATGAATAAAGAACTTAATTCAACCTATATGAACGAACTCGAGAAAACGGTGTCGGCTGACGACGCCGCTAATGACAGCACAGAACTCCGCCGCATCCATGCCCTTGACAAAGATGGCCTGATCGCCGAACTCAAGGCTATTCTCGCCGCAGACCGCATGGAGGCCCATAAGGAGGTGACTTCCCTTAAACAGGCTTTCTTCAACCTCAAGACAAAAGAGAACCTTGATCTTCTCAATGCCTTCATCGACGAAGGAAACGACCCCGCGGCTTTCACTTCGCCCGTTGACGAAAAGGAGAATGAGTTCAAGACCCTCTACACCGAATTCAAGGAGAAACGCGCGGCTTACATCCAGGCCGATGAAGAACGCCGCAAGGAGAATCTCGAAAAGAAAACGGAGATTCTCGAGAAGCTGAAGGCCATCACGGAAGATATCGACAACGTGAACGTGCGCTTTCCTGAGTTCCAGCAGCTCCAGCAGGATTTCAAGGCCATTAAGGATGTGCCTCCTACGGCCGAGACTGAGATCTGGAAGCAGTTCCAGACTGTCACAGAGCAGTTCTACGATCATCTTAAGATGAACAAGGAGCTGCGCGACCTCGACTTCAAGAAGAATCTCGAATCCAAGAAAGCTCTTATAGAGGAAGCCGTAAAACTTCAGGAGAATCCTGATCCTATAGCGGCCTTCCGCAATCTTCAGACAATCCACGAGGCTTGGCGCAATATAGGCCCAGTAGCTAAGGATATCCGCGACAGCATCTGGGAGGAGTTCAAGGCCGTGTCGGCAATCATCAACCGCCGCCATCAGGACTATTTCGAGCAGCGCAAGGCCGCTGAGATAGCAAATGAGGAGGCCAAGACCGCCATCTGCGAAGAGATAGAGGCTATCGACCTTTCCGCCCTCGGAAGTTTCCAGGAGTGGAACGCCACTACCGATAAGATAATAGAACTTCAGAAGAAATGGCGTGAATACGGTTTCGCTCCTAAAAAGAGCAACACCGTTCTTTACAACCGTTTCCGCGAGGCTTGCGACAAATTCTTTAACGCCAAGACCGAGTTTTTCCAGAAGACTAAGGATGAACTTTCCGCCAACCTTGAGAAGAAGACCCTGCTTTGCGAGAAGGCAGAGGCTCTCAAGAGCACCGGCGATATCCGTAAGGGTGCGGCTGAGGTAGTGAAACTTCAGGCTGAGTGGAAGAAGATAGGAAGCGTGCCCCGCAAGGTCAGCGATGCCATCTGGGAGCGTTTCCAGACCGCCTGCAACTACTTCTTCGACGAGCGCAAGAAACTTGACGCTTCACGGCGCGAGGCTGAAAACAGCAATCTGGAGAAGAAGCGCGCCATAATCGAGGAACTCAAAGCCCTTCCTAAGGATGGCGATCGCCGCGAAGTGATCGGCAAGGTGAAGGAACTTCAGGCCGCATGGCAGGAAGCAGGATTCGTACCGTTCCGTCTAAAGGACAAGATATATGCCGAATACCGCGCTGTATGCGATGAGCTTTACGGAGCATACGAGAATGCTCAGCGCCGAAACCGTATGAACAACTTCCAGGAACGAGTTGCCTCCATGAAAGGGGAGGGGCAGAGCCTCAACCGCGAGCGCGACCGTCTTTTCCGTGTGCTCGAGGCTAAGAGAAACGACATGAAGACCATTGAAAACAATATGGGTTTCTTCAATGTTAAATCTTCAGCCGGAAACTCTATGGTGAAGGAGATGGAGCGCAAGATCGAACGCCTCAAGGAGGAGATCAAGCAGGTGGAGGAGAAAATCGCCATTCTTGATGCCGGAGAGTAAGACTCAATACCGATGATATAAAAAAGACGGCCTGATATCCAAGACCGTCTTTTTTTATAAGTCACTCCGGTTTTATGAAGTTGTTTAAACTTATTTTTTATTCACATTTGCGAGAGATTTGGCTCGTCATTTTCTATATTTGGAAACTCGCCGATTTTCAATTTTGAGTTGATTTTGTCACTCG
>JAIDPP010000006.1 GCA_029062725.1 Muribaculaceae bacterium
ATAATATATTGTACTGTCATATCTGTTCCTCCTTTTTTCGGCTGTTTTTTTTCTTCTCTTCTGTCGGCTCGGGCTTAATCACCCGGTTTGAATTATCCCGAAGCACATTAACCGTAATTTCCGAAATAAGTTGTTTGAGCTGAGCTATAAACTGCGCCGCGCTGTAATCGCCCCTTTCAATCTGTCGCAGGCGACCTTCCCAGATTCCGGTTAGCTTTGCGCTTTTTAGAAGCTCTTCATTTATCATTGAGATAAGGTCGATTCCTGCCTGAGTGGCTCTAAGTGATTTCCTCTCTTTGCGGATATATCCTCTCTTATAAAGAATTTCGATTATGGCGGCGCGAGTGGATGGACGTCCGATTCCGTTTGCTTTAAGCGACTCCCTTAAATCCTCGTCATCAACCATTGAACCGGCCGTTTCCATTGCCTTGAGAAGTGTGCCCTCAGTGTAATATTTAGGAGGCTGAGTAGTTTTCTTCACCAGCTTCGGCTTGTGGGAGCCCGATTCTCCTACAATAAAAGGAGGCATTATGGAGTCTTCATCATCCTGCGCTTTCCCCTCATTCTCCTCCGGATCTCCTTTCCGTGAATAGACAGCCCTCCAGCCTTGTTCTATAATTACTTTTCCGGTGGCCTTGAAATCTGTTTTCCCGGCTTTTGCCTTTACAGAGGTCTGTTCAAACGAGCAATCGGGATAAAAGGCTGAAATAAAACGCAACACTATTGTATTGAACACATTCATTTCATCCCTTGACAGTCCGGCAGGCAGAGGTTGACCCGTAGGAATTATGGCATGGTGGTCGGTGACTTTGGAATTGTCGAATACCTTTTTGCTCTTTCTCAACCTTTCGCCTCTGAGAGGCAGCAGCAGATCTGAGAAATCTTTCAGACTGTTGAGGATATTCTTACACTTGGGATAGACATCATCCGTAAGGTAGGTAGTATCCACACGAGGATAAGTAGTCAGTTTCTTTTCATAAAGCGACTGAATGGTACGTAGTGTTTGTTCAGCTCCCATGCTGAATTTACGGTTACATTCCACCTGAAGAGAGGTTAAATCGAACAGCCGAGGCGGAGCCTCTTTCCCTTTCTTTTTGGACACATCGGTGATTTCAAGAGGGAATGCTTCAACTTTTTCGAGCGCCTTTTTCCCCTCCTCTTCCGAAGAGAACCCCTTCAGGGAAGAGGAGCAAAGGGTATCGGGGTAAATTGTCTTAAGCTCCCAATAATCCTGTGGTACGAAATTATCTATTTCCATTTGCCTGTTGACGACAAGGGCGAGCGTAGGGGTCTGGACACGCCCGACCGACAGAATCTGTCTGTCTTTGGAATATTTCAGTGTGTAAAGCCGGGTTGCGTTGATTCCAAGGATCCAATCCCCGATTGCCCGACATAGTCCGGCAGTATAAAGAGGTTCGAGATCCTGATGGGTGCGGAGATGGCGGAATCCTTCCCTGATGGATTCATCGGTCAGGGATGAGATCCAGAGGCGTTTCACAGGTTTGTTACATTCAGCCTTCTGCATCACCCATCTCTGTATCACTTCACCCTCCTGTCCGGCATCGCCGCAGTTTATCACTTCATCTGCCTGCGCGATAAGGGTGCGGATAGTCTCGAACTGCTTTTTGATGCTCTCCTGATCAATTAGTTTTATGCCGAATTTTGGAGGAATCATGGGGAGCGCGGAGAGCGACCATCTTTTCCACATCTCCGTATAATCAGCCGGTTCCTTAAGTGTGCAAAGATGGCCGAAGGTCCAGGTTACGCAATATCCGTTTCCTTCATAGTATCCTCCTCGGGAGGAATTTGCGCCCAGGATACGGGCGATATCACGTCCGACGCTTGGTTTCTCTGTGATGCAAAGAATCATCCGGTATCAAATCTCTTGCTTACCTTCCTTATTCGTCTTCTCCTTCTCCATCTCCTTTGCCTCATCCCATAGGGCGTCCATTTCGGTGAGAGTCATTTCCTTTAGGGTTTTCCCGATGGCTTTTGCACCCTCCTCGATATGATTGAAGCGGGAAATGAACTTGCGGTTGGTGCGCTCAAGAGCGTTTTCCGGATTCACTCCATAAAGGCGAGCGGCATTCACCACGGCGAACAGAAGATCGCCGAACTCCGCGTCAAGGTCTTTCTGCACCCCGGATTTAATCTCTTTCTCCACTTCTGAAATCTCTTCTTTCACCTTATTCCATACATCCTCTCTGCTCTCCCAGTCAAAACCTACGTTATGTGCTTTCTCCTGGATTCGGTCGGCCTTGATAAGGGCAGGTAACCCGGAGGGAACGCCGGAAAGAACAGTCTTGTTTCCTCCTTTCTCCTTCAGTTTTATCTGCTCCCAGTTCTGAAGCACTTCTTCTGAATCCTTAGCCTTCACATCGCCATATACATGTGGATGACGGTAAATCAGCTTTTCATTGAGTCGGTGGCAGACATCAGCGATATCGAATTGCCCTTTCTCTTCTGCAATCCTGGCATAGAAAGCCACATGAAGCAACACGTCGCCGAGTTCCTTGCAGATATTGGCTGTGTCATCGGCCATGAGGGCATCGACCAGTTCATAAACCTCTTCAATCGTATTTGGTCGCAGCGATTCATTGGTCTGCTTGGCGTCCCAGGGACATTTTACTCTCAACGTGTCAAGCACTTCGAGAG
>JAIDPP010000060.1 GCA_029062725.1 Muribaculaceae bacterium
GTATATTTACCATACATCATCATTTCATCAGATTCTGTGTCATAATGTATCAGAAGCGGGCCTCCTCCCCGAGCCGTTATCTTGTCGCCGGCAGCCGGATCCATGATAAGGTTCATCTTTGCGGCGGGAGTGACCGTGGCTCGGAGATCCATCGCAAATATCGTTGGAGCTGAGAGTTCTTCTTCCCTTTTCTTCTCAAATCGCTCCTCAAAAGTTTCCTCCACTTCTATCACCTCCTCCCTTTCCTTTTTTCTTTTATCCGAGAATGTAAGGAAGGTATAGTCAAGTGCGGTCTGTGTGTCGCTGAGAACGAATGTAAAATCGGAATTGGCTTCTGTCGTCATGTCCATCTCCATCGCCACTATCCCGGGTCGTCCTTTCAAGGTTCCGCTTCCGGAGGCGAAGATAGTGCCGTACCAATCGGGATTGAGATGCGAATTAGTGTCATAGCATAATAGATTCCGCGCGTTGCTTAGCTTGAAATCAAACTCCGGATCATGGAAATACGTATGTCGGACAGTTCCGGAGAATACCGCTGAATTTCCGTAACGGTCATGGAGGGTGAACGATGGTATCCGAATCTCACCCGGATCCAAAATCACCGAATCGTTCCCATGATAATACACGTTGGTGTAATCGACTTTCATATATATCGAGTCGGCATACGCCCGTCCCGTAAGGTCGATATCCTTGAAGCTGCCGAAAAGTTTCACATCACCCGAAGCCCTGCCCCCGACATCAGAAGTAAAAGCCGACATGAAAGGCTTTAGGAACCCTATATTGATTTTTTCTGCCTTCATGTCGAAGGATAGGGAATCGCGGGTCACAAAAACACCACCGTCGATTCGGGCTTTCCCCATGCCTTTCTCCTTGACATCAGCATGTATCTCCACCTCCTGATCTTGATTGTTCCAGCAACTGTAGATATCGGCATCGCCGATAATGGCATCGTTATATGAAAGGTCTTTTACATCGAGACGCCGGGTTTGGGCTATAGGCATCTTTGTGAACACCGAAGAGGCGATTATCTCTCCCGAAGCTATGCCTCCGAATGAGACATAATTGATATTGAGAATTGAGAAAATATAGTCAAGATCAATTTCAGCGAGGCGAACGGTCATAAGATCTGCCGGATCGGCGGAAGCACAGCCGTCGATCTCTACAAACTGGCCGTCGTGAGCGATGCGTAGATTGTCGATGCTTACCTTCTTGTCGGCATAAAGAATCTCCGAGCGGTCGATATTCCATTCTGAGGGTCCGAGTCGGAATGACGAAGGAGTTATCGTCAAGGCTAACTCCGGCTTTCCAGTGACAATGTTGCTTTTCATTCCGGCTTCCAGAACTATATTTCCGGATGCCGATCTGTTTTTTACCATTCTCCATCCAAGATCGACAAAAGCCTTGTCATGGGAGGCGGTCATGGACAGCTCAAGGGAGGCCTTGTCGTTCTTTACGGGATAGACAGTGTTGAAGCTCGCTGAAAGTCCCCGACCCTCCTCCGCGAATGCAAAGAGACGCGTTCCCGTTATCAGCCGGTTCGTACCTTGGAGAAGGTAAGGGGCGGTAAGGTCAAGCCCAAGTTTTCCTTCGTCAAGGTCTATTTCAGCCTTAAGGTCTATGTCGGCCAGAGGTCTGACCGGCAGCTTGAGGAAACCGGGTAGAGGGCTCTCACCAAATACCTTAACCCTCACCTCGGCATTCCCCGAATATATGTGTGAACCGTCAGGAGGCGGAATCAATGTAGTCATCTCTCGGGATAATAGATTCCTTACACCCGGAATTAACTCCGAAAACTTGAAGTTTCCATCGACAGAGGCTGTCAGGAAATCCGTCGAAAGATCTATCCTGCGATGCCTTTGTGATTCAGTCAAAGAGTCGCCTACATGAACGATCGCTTCATAGTAGTCGGCCACGATATCCACTCCCTTTAGCCTTACTCCTTTACCTTCTGAACCTGTGAAGGAAAATCCATCGATATGCACCTCTCCGGACATGTTGTCAGGATTTACTCCACTAATGTCGGCCGCTATCCCGAACTTTGCCATATATCCATCATACTTAGGAAAGATACCTAAAGCAGCGGGATAGAACCCGTTGACCTCACCTCGAATATTGAACTGTGTATCCATACCGGAAAGTATTCCATTTCCGTTAAGGTTCAGGTTGACAACCTGGTCATCGATATCTACGGAAGTTGAAAATTCCGGACCATTCTTCAGAGCCTGCAATGAAATGTTGTCGATTCGGTTGTCGCGGAAATCGACATAACCCATTTCCACATTCACGTTTCCTTCGATATCCATTCCGTTCACACTGACCCTTCCATCAGCCGTAAAGGAGGTTTCACCTAAAATATCATTATCAAGAAGTCGCCCGAGATTAAATGACGGGGTAGCGAAATCAAATGCCCCTTCGATACGGGATTTACCACTTATCACACCCTCCGCATCAAAAGTTAGATCGCCCAAACCGGTTGTGACTTCCCCGGTGGCCTCAACTGACCCTGAATATGCTGAATACTTCCCCTGAACCGCAAGCCTAAGATCTCCAAGGCGTCGCGATATTGTGATAAAGTTTTCCGTGCTCTTGTTTTGAGGTAGTCTGATAGCCTTCACAATACCGTCGATTCTGTCGGCAGAGAGGTCAAGATTCAGACGGATGACATCGATCTCCATTCTTTGTCTTTCTCGTAAATTCGTAACTCTCCCTGCAAGTCGGATCATTCCCATGCCTTGCCGATCCTGAATATCCAGATCCTCTATCTCTACCCCCTCCATGTTCCCTGCCAACGTTAGCTTCAGGTCATACATTCCCGGTATATTTCCCAATTCAGGATAAAAGAATTTAAAATCCTCCGGGTGCACATCTTTTCCAGTCAGTTCTATGGTGTGAGAACGGTCCGCGAGGGCCTCCTTAATTTCAGCAAAAGATTTGAAACGGAGGCTGAAGTCGGCGAGCCGGAATTCCGCGCGGGCTGCATCAATAATTAAATCCTGAAGCTCTATGCCCGTAGATGTAATATGGCTTTTCAAAGACATTCGTCTGACATTAAAACTGTCTCCGGCATTAAACGACAGACGTCGAAGATCGATGATAAAATCATCATTCTTGACACGAGGCATAGTCAGATCGGCCATCAACTGATCCAGGCGAATATGCGACGGATCGAATTTCCCCATTCCCAAAGGCTTTTTCCAAATCCGGTCGAAACTTAATTCTGATCTTCTTATGACGATATTATATATCTTGAGGTCGAATTTCGTGGGAGGTTTCGTCTTGTCTTTCGGCGAAAGGGCATCGAAGATATAGGCTATATTCAGTGGCGCTCCTTCCTCTTTTTGAATTACAGATCCTTTGAAACCTACGAGCTCGGCATAAGTTATTTCGATTTTGCGGTCAGTTACCAGACGGCTTAAACGTATTCCCGCTCCCAGCCTTTCCACATAGATGCACCGCTCACCATAAGGCGTGAAAAACTCGACATTCTTAAGCCGGACTTCATTAAAAGGAAATATACTGACTTCCCCGATTTTTACGTCTCCTCCCAAAAACTTCGTCAGTTCCTTTTCCGCCTCCCTGCGGATATAATTCTGGAAGGGAGGAGCGCTTAGCAATACGTAGATACCAATATAAAAAGCGACCACCGCCGTAATGGCAGTGAAGAGAATGGTGCGAAGCACCTTGTATGAACCCTTGACAACCTTAATAGTCACCTTCGCTTAATTGAAATATTTTTGCAAATTTAATAAATAAGTCTGAAATGCGTGAACAAGGAAAATAATATTTTGCCGATAGACCAATATTTATTAAATTTGTAGGATAAATCGGAGAAAAAGAAAATGAGCGTAAATATACTTGCGATTGAGTCATCCTGCGACGACACCTCCTGCGCCGTTATCCGCGACGGGCTGCTGAGGAGCAATGTCATCGCAGGCCAGAAGGTCCATGAAGCCTACGGTGGAGTCGTTCCGGAACTTGCTTCCCGCGCCCATCAGCAAAACATCGTGCCTGTAGTCTCGGAAGCACTCCGACAGGCCGGGATTGCAAAAGAGGAACTGAACGCAATCGCCTATACACGTGGTCCGGGGCTCTTAGGCTCTCTGCTTGTCGGCACATCCTTTGCAAAAGGGATGGCTATTGGCCTTGATATTCCGCTTATAGATGTCAACCATCTCCATGCACATGTTCTCTCACAGTTCATACGCGAAACACCGGATGACGAGGTGCCATGTTTTCCATATCTCTGCCTTTTGGTCTCGGGAGGTAATTCCCAGATAGTCCTGGTCAGGAGCGCCTCGGATATGGAAATTCTCGGGCAAACTATCGACGACGCGGCAGGAGAGGCGTTCGATAAATGTGCAAAAGTGATGGGGCTACCTTATCCCGGAGGCCCGCATATAGACCGGCTCGCGGCGGAAGGGAATCCCGACAGATTCCTTTTCAGCAAACCGCGCATCCCCGGACTCGATTACTCTTTCAGCGGTTTAAAGACAAGCTTCCTATACACCGTAAGGGATGGACTTAAGGAAAATCCTGACTTTATTGAAGAAAATCTTTCCGACCTCTGCGCTTCACTTCAGAAGACGATTGTGGATATTCTTCTCAACAAACTGAAAAAAGCGATCAAAGAGACCGGAGTCAAGGAAGTGGCTATCGGCGGGGGGGTATCTGCAAACTCCGGCGTGCGCGATGGTGTCAAAGCCCTTTGCGAACGCCTAAAAATAAAGGCCTGGATTCCGGAAAGACGCTTTACGACGGATAATGCCGCGATGGTAGCCACCGCAGGGTATTTCAAATATCTTAAAAAGGAGTTCGGCCGTCTCGACAATCCACCTTTCGCGCGTGTCTCACTCTGAATCCGAATTAATAAACATGACCGGCCATCGGTATAGGAAACATCCGTTTTCGACGGCAGGTCGCACAGAACCTTTCATATTATGAACAGCGAATCAAACGAAACCGAGCTCCGACATAGAGAGACCCGACATATAGTGATATATGGCTATACCAAAGCCGAGCTCACAAATATAATCAATCATTTTGAATCGCAGCTCCCGGAATTTGTAAAGATAACGGTAGAGAGTTCCAATCTCGTGACCAAAGTCATCCTCACAGGTATCAATTCGGGACTTGAACTGCTTCGTTTCAATATGAACCGCTATCAAGCGTCGCTAAATGAGCTATTCAGTCATGAGGTCGTGACCACGGAGGATAAATCCCTGTCTCAGGTGCTGGGCGAACTTCTCAAGGAGCGCGAGCTTACCGTCTCTTCAGCCGAAAGCTGCACAGGCGGAAATATAGCGCATAAGATTGTTCAGGTACCGGGTAGCTCGGCCTATTTTCTTGGAAGCGTAGTCAGCTACAGCAACGATGTCAAGGCCGATGTCCTGAAAGTTTCGCGCTCAGACTTAGACCGCTATGGAGCCGTATCCAAAGAAGTCGTGGAGCAGATGGCTGAAGGAGTGGCCCGGCTGATGCGGACTGATTGCGCGATCGCCACAAGCGGGATAGCCGGTCCGGAGGGAGGAACAAGATACAAACCGGTCGGCACCGTGTGGATTGCGGCTCGGATCGGCGACCGCACCGTAAGTGAATGTGTTCGCTTCTCCGGTAACCGCGACGACGTGATCGAATCAGCTACCAATCATGGGATGGTCATGCTTATCAACCTTTTAAGAAACTCATATACCACTGCTGACGACATAAACGACGATTGAGCCGCTACGTGCGTTCTTTCATAAATAGGCCTGAAAATCAGTCGTTACCAAACTTTATCTACAAAAAATTTGCGAAATTCAAATAAAAGTTGTAATTTTGCACACGTTTTGTGGCACATCCTTAAAAGTTGCCGGAAAGATGCAGCCGGCGATGATATGAGAACTGAGATGGCGGCCTGAACACCAACAAAGTTTTATTTTAAAGATTAATAACAACAGCCATGTCAAAAGTTTGTCAGATAACAGGCAAAAAAGCGCAGGTGGGAAACAATGTTTCACACTCCAAGCGTCGCACCAAACGCAAGTTCGAGGTAAACTTGCACACAAAGAAATTCTATTGGGTTGAGCAGGACATGTGGATTGTATTACGCCTTTCTGCAAGAGCGCTCCGTACCATCAACAAGATTGGTCTTAACGCAGCTCTCAAGAAAGCGGAGGCTGAGGGTAATCTCGATTTTAAAGATATCAAAATCCTTTCTCTTTAATCATCTCACAGAACAATTATGGCAAAGAAAGCTAAAGGCAACAGAGTCCAGGTGATTCTGGAATGCACTGAACATAAGGCAAGCGGTATGCCCGGTATGTCGCGTTACATCACCACAAAGAACCGCAAGAACACTACCGGTCGTCTGGAGTTGAAGAAATACAACCCCATCCTTAAGAAAGTAACCGTTCACAAAGAAATTAAATAAGCACTGATCCATGGCAAAGAAAACCGTCGCGTCTCTTCAGAAAGGTGAAGGACGTACCTACAGCAAAGTCATCAAGATGGAGAAATCTCCTAAAACAGGCGCTTATGTCTTCAAAGAGGAAATGGTGCCTAACGAAGCAGTGAAAGACCTCCTCAAGTAATCAAGAGTTTTACTGATTTATATAAAAAATGGATTCCTTTTCGGAATCCATTTTTTATTTCTATATAATCGTTTCTTTGTAATTCCTTTCTAATCTTCACCTTACGGTCTCGTCTCCGGCGCTACAATCTTAGTTCCTTTCAGAACACATATCCTATCCCCATCCCGATAAATCCACCGCTCGTATCGTTCATCACGGAGTATTTACCCTGAAGCGAAAGTTTCAGACGCGACGTCAGGTAGAAATCAAAACCGCCACCGAAATTCGCACCAGCCCGGCTTGCGTTGCCTCCTCCTGAATAATTCCAGTTATTAAAGGCGAAACCGACCAATGGATAGATGTCAAAACCCTTGGCAAGACGGAACGGAAAATGAACATCAACATCAAGAATAAACGCCGACTTGCCGTCGTTACGGAAACTATAGGCGATGTCCGGAGCCAACCTCACGTGGTTGACGAAAGTATATTGGAAATCAACTCCAAAATATCCTCCATTGTTATAGGTGGAAAAACCACCTATGACACCTAATGACTTCTCTCCCCTTTGAGCCGCCGCTTCTGCGGGAGCAAACAAGGCGGCCAAACCTAAAATGGCTCCTGTAATTGCAAATCTCTTTTTCATAAGAATTTATTTAAGATTTTTAACTATTTTAGCTACGTCGTAGCCATTTCTGAGGGAGATTATAG
>JAIDPP010000061.1 GCA_029062725.1 Muribaculaceae bacterium
CCGGCGATTTCATCGCGCTCGACATGCTTAAAGCCCACCTGCAGACCGCAGGAAACTCAGTAGTGATAATAGATTCCCCTCGGGGATGGATCGCGGCTCTTGCCGACGCCATCCCCGAGGGACTCGTGTTTTACGGAAAGAGGAACGCTATTCTCGTCAACCGTCCCGGGATGATGAAGGTGGCCTATAGAATCATTTTATGAACGATCCAGCCTCCAACGCCGGACCACGGCCGCTGAAGAAAACCGAGCTGCTTCTGAAAGATTTCGGCGCATATCTGCGTCTTGAGCGAGGACTCTCGGAGAACACGCTAAGCAATTACAGTGTGGATGTCGGTCATCTGCTGACATTCATCGAGGATAACAACCTTCGGTTGGATACAGTGACCGAGGATGACCTTCACCACCTCCTCGCCTCCCTGCGGGATATGGGAATACAACCGCGGTCGCAGGCAAGGCTTATCTCCGGACTCCGAGCTTTCTTCAGGTTTCTAAGAATGGAGGGATATATCGTCAACGACCCTACCGACCTCATCGAATTTCCCTATCTCGGCCGCACGCTCCCCGACGTCCTGGCCGTGGAGGAGATCGACGCCATGATCGCCGCTATCGACCCTGACAAGAATGAGGCTCTGCGTAATGAGGCAATTATAGAGACATTATATGGCAGCGGACTGCGCGTCAGCGAGCTGACAGGGCTGAGGATCTCGCGCCTTTATCTCGAGGAGGGGTATATGCGGATACACGGAAAGGGGAACAAACATCGCCTTGTTCCTCTTTCACCGCGCGCCACACAGCTTATCGGGGAATATCTCGAAGTGCGCTCCCTCTCCGATATCAAGCCGGGAAATGAGGATATACTTTTCCTCAACCGGCGTGGCGGAGAGATGACGAGGGTGATGGTGTTCTATATCGTGCGCGATCTTGCGGCCGCCGCCGGAATCGACAAAAAGGTATCGCCCCACACGCTGCGACATTCCTTCGCCACTCATCTCCTTGAAGGAGGAGCCAACCTACGTGCCATCCAGGAGATGCTGGGACACGAATCGATCACAACTACGGAGATATACGTGCATCTCGACCGCACACGTCTCCGCGATGAGCTGCTCGCACATCATCCGCATTACAGGAAAGACCGGTGGGAGGGTGTATCATAATGGCCCGTCCGAACCATTATGACAGCACCCTCTTTATATCCTGATTTTCATCGTCTTCTTCCCCTTTCTGCAAATATATACACCCGGGAGCGTTGGACGCGCACCGAGCGCCACACCCTGAATCGAGAACCATTCCTCGGCGGCTTCAGCCGACGTGCCGATGTTCTCGATACCCGTGGTGAGGTATTCGGTCATATCGAGCGTGTAGGGGGCGGACCAGTCGCTTTCAAGATATTCACCCTCTTCGCGCGGAACGGCCTTTATGCGGCAGATATATTTTCCATCCTCCTTCAGCCCTTCGAGAGTGTGGGCACCCCCTTCTATCCTCTCGATAAGAAGATAACCCTCATCGGAAAGAGAACGGGAGAGAGCCGCTCCGCCGGCGGTAACGGTAACCGAAGCTACGTATGCGCGCTTCTTATAGGCCAGAGTGGAGATTCCCACGCGCAGCTTCCCTTCGGGAAGGCCGCTGAATGTCAGGTTATGCTCCTTATACTGCGCTGTCAGGCTGATAGTCTGCGAATGAAGCTTTTTCCCGGAGGCATCTCTTACAGAAACTTCCAGATCGCTGTTGTCACCTGAATAATAATGCGCGTTGAGCGTGACCTTCAGCACGCCGTTGTCGCTCCCCTCGAAAGCCGGAGAGATGATGGTGCCGAGCTGCTTGCCCGAACCGAGCCGAATCCCGCCATTCTCCACTATAGTGTAGCCATCACTTTCCCAGCCGTGGGAATCGCTGTCAAAGACAGTCGAAAGCACCTCCCTTTCTGCTGAAGGCACATATTCGCGCACTTCAAGGGAGTAGTGACAATCGGTATCCTCGACTTCATTCCAGTTGAAGGTCACCGCGTCGGAGGCAACGAAATCATGGCTCAACCCTTCGGGAGCGGGGAGCTGCGGAAGCATCCCTTTCATAACCCAGAAAGAGATCGTCCCGTCGGCGTTGGAGGTAATCCCCGTAACCGGTTTGCCGAGATATTCGCCGGTGTTGACCTTCGCCGCCGGTTTGGAGTCGTCGGTAAAGGCGTTGTTGCCCGCGTAAGGCCAGAGGTCGCCCTTCTCATCGGTGATGTCAACACGGCCTGAAGTTATCTTCAGCTTATTGTCAGCAGGAACAGGCGTCATCCGTTGCATCGCGTAGTCGTTCACTTTGTTGTTGTCCCATGCACTCTGAGAGAATGTCACATGATAGATGAGGAGTCCCTCGGAAGGCATGTATTCATCCCAACCCTGACGGCGACGGTTCTCAAGGATGAAATACTCATTCTCGTCAGCCGGATTGGTCAGCATCACGGCGCGGTCGGTCTCCTGGGAACCCGAATTGAGGGCCGGAAGAGTGTAGAAGGTGTTGGGAAGTCCCTCCTCGATATCTATCCAGCCCATGAATCGCTTCTCGTATGCACTGTAGCCCAACGGGGTGTAGGAATCGTTGTTGTAGGAACCATAGTCCATCAGAGACCATGAGCCCATTCCGAAGTAGTTATAGTGGGTATCGTAGAAATCGGGCAAACCGAGGCAATGGGAAAACTCATGACAGAATGTCCCTATACCGTCGATTTTCCTGAGGTTGGAGCCGTTAAGCTCGTTGAAGACCGCGAACTTATCCACCCGGGTCTTGTCAAGGGTAAGTGCCCGGCCATACTCTGAGCTACTCAGCTCCCACTGGCAGGGCCATACGGCATTTTCAGCATCGCTATCGTAAGAGGAGGCCTCACCGTCGCCGGCGTAAAGCACGATCAGCACATCACATTCACCGTCGCCGTCATTGTCGTAGAGGGAGAAATCGACCTCGGAATTAAGGCCGAGGGCGCCTTCGGCCACCATCTTCCCCACACCCTTGTCATAACCGTCCGAGTCGTTCCCGCCGTATGCTGAACGGTTGGAAGAGAGCGTGTAGGGTCCATAGATATCAAATTCGGGGGTATATTTCCCGTTTGACTGGTCTTCGAAATAGCGGCGCGCGCTGGTGTCACCTTCGCGGAAGAACTTCTCGAAAGTGGCTTTCGGGTCGGCATCCTTGAATTTCTTATCCTTATACTCCACAAGGAGAATCGGGACGCGCGGAGATCCGTTATTGGGAACCTGCGTCTCACCTACCCGGAGCGGAGCGGAACGTCGCACACGCGCAGGAGCCGAGGAAGGCTTTCCGACGGTCTCCACCCAGAAACCGTTTTCGTCGCGGGTCAGGTATTTGCCGTCGGGAGTGACATAGGCATGAAAATTTTCGTCGCCGATAAGCCGCGCGGTCAAAACAGTGCCGTCGGGCTGTGTCAGCTGCCGATCTCCGGGTCGCGCCGGAACGGCAAGAGTGGAAAGAGTCCCGAGGGTGGCGAGCCCGAGGGTGATTAAGGTATTCAGTTTCATCTGTATTATGGTTTTTCAGGCGACAGTAGTCGCTTCGCAGTAATAAAGTCGTAATTATCGGTTGTAAAAACGTGTCTATTCCCCGGAGTTCATTCCTACGTGGTGGGGGAGACTCCGAAATCGAGGATTATCTTCCTGTCATAGTTCTCGCCGGGGCGGAGGGTCTGACTCGGGAAACCGGGCTGATTGGGAGCGTCAGGGAAACCCTGCATCTCTATGGCAACTCCCTCGTAATCCTCATATCCTCGTCCCGACATGTTGGATGCCGAGCCGGCAAGCCAGTTGCCGGTATAGACCTGAATTCCGGGCTGATCGGTGGAGATCCGCAACGTGCGTCCGCTCGCGGGATCACGCAGCTCGACGGCATCCTCTACCATAACCCCGGCGGCGAAACCGTCGATGGCCCAGCAATGATCATAATATTTACCGATACGGAAAGGCTCGTAATCCGCTCCGAACTCCTTTCCCAAAGCCTTCCATTCAAGAAAATCCATCGGAGTTCCGGCCACAGGCGCGAGTTCGCCGGTAGGAATCTGTGTGGGGCCGGTAGGAAGCCAGCGCGAGGCCTTCATCCGCAACTCATGCGTCAGGGCTTCCCCGGAATCGGCACCGCGAAGATTCCAGTAGGTATGGTTGGTAAGGTTGACAACGGTCTCCCTGTCGGTTTCGGCATGGAAATCGATCGTCAGACGGTTCGTTTCGCTCCAGCGGTAGGTGACGGTTGCCTTTAGGGTGCCGGGATAGTGTTCTTCTCCGTCGGGAGATAAGCAGCTGAACCTCACCCCCGATTCAAGAATCTCCGCCTCCCAGTTCTTGTTGGCGAAACCATCTTTCCCTCCATGCAGATGATGGGGAGGAAGATTCAGCCCGAGTCGGTAATCCTTGCCCGCGATGTGAAGCCGCCCTTCGGCGATGCGGTTGGCATAGCGGCCGCAAGTCTTCCCCATATTCGGACCGTCATAAAGATAATCCGCAGGATTAGCGTAGCGGAGGGCCACATTGCCTATCCTCCCTTCCCTGTCGGGGACGCCTACCTCCACGATGCCGGCGCCTAAAGAGGAGAGCACGACGTATGCGCCGCTCTCGTTCTCTATCCGTATAAGCCTTATATCCCCTTTCGCGGGAGGGTAAATCTTCTCTGAAATATTCATTTCTCAAGTTTTATTAAC
>JAIDPP010000062.1 GCA_029062725.1 Muribaculaceae bacterium
ATGCCGACGCCACTAAATCTCTTGCCAACATGATTACGAAGGCCGTCTATCTTGATACCTTCCGAAATGCTATTGAAAACGCAACTCCCGAACAGTTGGGCAAGAAGAACGTAGAGAAAGTAAAGGACTTCTCCAAACTTGAGGCCTTCCCGCTTCCCGCTGTCTCCGACAGCATACTTCTCAATCCCGATGTAGTAGGTGATATAGAGGATATGCCCGCCACAGACTCCAACGGAGTAATTGCCAACGGCGACGGCGAGGTAGTGCTCGCAAAGTAAGGCAGGAGTTTTAAAAATCAAAAACATTACAGTTAAAGCCACCGGAGCTTAACTGCGACGGTGTGTCAAAATTCTAAATTTTGACACACCGTCTTGTTTTGTTCGGATAGCGAGGGTGCATTCAGAATGGTTCGGATGGCAGGCGGTTTAGATTGATGCTGAAGGGAGGATACTCAAGTATTTGACCGAAGCCAAAATCTCGCCTTCGACCCGGACGGGACATTATGACACACTCTCGTATTATTTTTTGCAAAAAAGGAAAAGAAGCATAAAAGCATGTTTATTCCCCTAAAAACTTGTATTTTTAGAATATAAACGGTAATTTTGCGTTATAGTACCAGCCTCCTGCCGTAAAATAATTCAGAAACGATAGAAATAACGGCGAAAAAGGAGGGCTAAACTGCTATTACTAATAAAACAACATTTATGTGTGGAATTGTAGGATACATCGGAAACGGTAATGTTTACGACATTTTGATAAAAGGCCTTCACCGCCTCGAATACCGGGGTTACGACAGTGCCGGTCTCGCCCTCGAAGGAGAGGACGGCAAGCTGAAGGTCTATAAATCCAAGGGGAAAGTAAGCAATCTTGAGGAATACTGCAAGGATAAGTCGCTCGACGCCAAGGTTGGTATCGCGCATACGCGCTGGGCTACTCACGGCGAGCCCTCCGACTGCAATGCCCATCCCCATTACAGCGAGGACGGAAAGCTCGCCTTGGTGCATAACGGCACAATAGAGAACTACAAGGTCCTTAAAGACGCCCTTATGCAGCATGGCTGCACGTTCCATTCCGAGACTGATACCGAAGTGCTCGTACAGCTCATCGAATATATAAAGGTGAAAAACAATTGTTCTCTGGTGGATGCCGTCCGCGAAGCCCTCAATCAGGTTGTGGGCGCATACGCTATAGCAGTGATTGAGAAGGAGCATCCCGACACCATCGTGGCAGCCCGCCAGAGCAGTCCGCTGGTGATTGGAATAGGGGAGGATGAGACATTCCTCGCCTCCGACGCTACGCCATTCGTGGAATATACCAAGGAGGCCGTATATCTCAACGACGGCGAGATCGCCGTCATTAAACAGGGCGAACCCCTGAAGATCCTCAAGCTCGACAACAGCGAGAGCAAGATCGATGTAAAAACTCTCGAGCTCTCCATCTCACAGCTTGAGAAAGGGGGATTCCCCCATTTCATGCTCAAGGAGATTTTCGAGCAGCCCTCCACTCTTAAGACCTGTATCCGCGGTCGTGTGGTGGATGACGGCAGAAGAATTCATATCAATGGCATCAACGACCATAAGGACACTTTCCTCAACGCCAAGAGAATCGTTATAGTGGCATGCGGCACATCGTGGCATGCGGCTCTTCTTGGTAAATACCTAATACAGGATATGTGTAAGATACCGGTTGAAGTTGAATACGCGAGCGAATTCCGCTATTCCAACCCAGTGCTCGACAATAGGGATGTAGTGATCGCCATCTCCCAGAGCGGGGAGACAGCCGATACTCTCGCGGCGGCCAAGATAGCCCGGAAGATGGGGGCCTTCGTATATGGAATTTCCAATTCCGTAGGCTCATCCATTCCCCGGGAGACCGATAGCGGAACCTATCTCCATGTAGGTCCTGAGATTGGAGTGGCCTCCACCAAGGCCTTTACCGGCCAGGTTATGGTGCTCACCCTCCTCGCACTCGGTGTCGCCCAGCTCCGGGGGACCATGGAGTCTGACCAGATCGCTGAGATCGGGAAGGAGATACTTCGTATTCCCGACTACGTGGAGAAGGTGCTTAAGCTGAACGAGAAGATAGAGCGTCTATCACTGATATATACCTATGCTCGAAACTTTCTCTATCTCGGACGCGGATACAGCTATCCAGTGGCCCTTGAAGGAGCCCTGAAGCTTAAAGAGATATCATATATCCATGCCGAGGGATATCCGGCGGCTGAGATGAAGCACGGTCCGATTGCCCTCATTGATGCGGAGATGCCATCTGTAATCATCGCTCCCAATGATCATCTTTATGAAAAGATCGTAAGCAACGTGCAGCAGGTGAAAGCGCGCGGAGGAAATATCATTGCCATCGTTACTGAAGGCGACACGGTGATACGTAACATAGCGGACCATGTGCTTGAGGTTCCTCCCATGCCGGAGTGTCTTACACCCATCATCACGTCTATCCCTCTCCAGCTCCTGTCATACTACATTGCCATCAACAAGGGTAAAGATGTGGATATGCCTCGAAACCTTGCGAAGTCAGTCACTGTGGAGTAAGCGAACAAGCAGAAAATATTCCGGGTCTCAAATCAAACATAATCAAAAGGTTAGATAGAGACCCGGAATAAAATAAAAGAATAAGGAAAAATTTTTCGGATTTTTTTTACTGAAAAATTTGGTGGTATAGAAAAAAAGTTATAACTTTGCACTCGGATTCGGTTAAGCAATGGTGCTGACGATAGAAAAAGCAATTGAACTGTAGCTTTCCGGATTGAGCAAGCCTCTTTAGCTCAGTTGGCCAGAGCACGTGATTTGTAATCTCGGGGTCGTTGGTTCGAATCCGACAAGAGGCTC
>JAIDPP010000063.1 GCA_029062725.1 Muribaculaceae bacterium
CCCTATCGACGGCAAAGGACCGATCGAGGGGACGCGAATCAATCTTCCTCTCGACCGCAAGGCTCCGGGAGTAATTTTCCGTCAGCCGGTTAATCAGCCTCTGCAGACGGGTCTTAAGGCTGTCGATTCAATGATACCAATCGGCCGCGGACAGCGTGAGCTAATTATCGGCGACCGTCAGGTCGGTAAGACGGCCATCGCCATTGACACCATCATCAACCAGCGTGAGAACTATGAAAAGGGAGAGCCGGTGTTCTGTATCTATGTGGCGATCGGGCAGAAGGCTTCTACCGTGGCCTCCATCCTTAATACCCTTACTAAGTACGGTGCGATGCCTTACACAGTAGTTGTTGCGGCGAATGCCTCGGATTCAGCTACTTCTCGCTATTATGCTCCTTTTGCAGGTTGTGCGATCGGAGAATACTTCCGCGATTCAGGGCGTGACGCGCTCATCGTCTATGATGACCTTTCAAAACAGGCGGTAGCCTACCGCGAAATCTCCCTTATCCTCAAGCGTCCTTCAGGACGTGAGGCTTATCCCGGAGATATCTTCTATCTCCATTCGCGTCTCCTTGAAAGAGCTGCAAAGATCATCAAGGACCAGAAGGTTGCTGAAGAGATGAATGATCTTCCTGAGGTGATGAAACCACTTGTAAAGGGTGGCGGTTCGCTGACGGCCCTTCCTATCATCGAGACGCAGGCCGGCGACGTATCAGCTTATATTCCGACAAACGTAATTTCAATTACTGACGGTCAGATCTTCCTTGAGACCAATCTCTTCAACCAGGGCATCCGACCCGCAATCAACGTGGGTATCTCTGTGTCACGTGTCGGTGGTAACGCACAGATCAAGGCCATGAAGAAGGTTGCCGGCACGCTTAAGATTGCCCAGGCGCAATATCGTGAACTCGAGTCGTTCACCAAGTTCGGAGGTGATATCGACCCGGTGACCGCACGTGTGATCGACCGAGGACGCAAAAATCAGCAGCTCCTCATCCAGCCTCAGTATCATCCCTGGCCGGTTGAGAACGAGATTGCCGTCATCTATTGCGGAGTAAACGGTCTTCTTGAGAACGTGCCTCTTGAAAAGGTCCATGAATTTGAAGAGCAGTTCCTTCAGCAGCTTAAGATGAAATACCCGTCGGCGCTTGAAGAGCTGCATAAGGGAGTGCTTTCCGACGAGGTTCAGCAGCAGCTGACCGAGGTAGCCACCGAAGTGGCTAACCGTATCGGAGCCACATCCAAAAAATGATTCCTCTAACAGAACGACAAAATAATAAACCGCAATGGCAACCCTAAGGGAATTAAAGACACGCATCGGTTCGGTTGCGTCAAGTGAGAAGATCACCGGCGCTATGAAGATGATTTCATCTGCCAAGGTGCATCAGAACGAGCAGGCATTGAAAAAGCTTGCTCCATTCAAAAAGCAGATTCAGGAGATCATGGGCCATATCCTCTCGACCGACGAGAATTTCAATTCTCCTTTGATCGAGGACCGCGAGGTGCGCCACGCGTCGATTGTAGTTTACGGATCGGACGACGGACTGTGCGGTGCCTATAATATGAATATCTTCAAGGGGTTCCTCATTGAGCTTAATAGAATCAAGGAGAAATACGGGAAAGACGTGAGAATCACTGTCTATCCCGTAGGCTCCAAGATTGCGAAGGCTATGCGCCGGCTTGAAAGCGACCTTCTCGAGGTGGTGATTCCTACAGGTGTTGACAGCAAGATGAAGGGGGAAACCGTGACCCGGTTCACTCATGAACTCCGCGATGCCTTTATTAAAAAGGAGACAGACCTGGTGGAAGTAGTATATATGAGGTTTGTTTCGATGGGCCGTCAGATACTAACAACGGATCAACTCTTTCCCGTTCTTGCCGATGAGCTTTTAGCAGGGGAGAGCCGTGAAGAAGAGAACCGGCTTTATATTTTCGAGCCGGATCCCAACAGCATCTTCAATGAAGTTTTGCCGATGTTCGTGACATCCTCCATGCAGGAGATCACGGTCGAGAACCGTGCCTCCGAACAGGCCGCGCGCGTAATGGCAATGCAGGCAGCCAACGATAATGCCAAAAAGCTGTTTGAGGAGCTGCAGCTTGAATACAATAAGCTGCGTCAGGAAAGTATCACCACCGAGCTACTCGACATCTTGGGCGGACAGGTGGAAAGATAATATAAATTCAGAACAACTTAAATCCTATTTTATAAATTAGAATGGGCAGTATTAAAGAATATTTCAGCTCAGTCGGAAACGGAGTCAAGAGCCTTCTGACCGGTATGGGAGTAACGGGCAAGGAACTTGTTACACCCAAGATTACCGAGCAATATCCTGAAAACAGGGCTACACTCGATATTTCCGACCGATTCAGGGCTGAGTTGACATTGAAATACGATGCCGAAGGGCGCCACAGATGTATCGCCTGCGGTATCTGCCAGATGAATTGTCCCAACGGAACGATCACTCTCAAGACCAAGATGGTCGAACTTCCCGACGGAAAGAAGAAGCGTAAGCTTGACGAGTATCTTTACGATCTCGGAAGCTGCACTTTCTGTATGCTATGCGTCACGACGTGTCCGCAGGACGCGCTTGAGTTTTCGAACGACTTTGAGCAGGCGGTATTCACACGCGACAAACTGGTAAAGAAGCTCAACTATCGTCCCGAACCGGCTGATCCGGCCCCTGCACCCAAACCTACGGCAACGACGTCGCCCAAGGCGCCGGCAGCTCCGAAACCGGCCGCTCCGGCAGCCGATAAACCGGTGTCTCCCGCTGTGCAGGGCCCGGCTGATAAGAAAGAGGAACCGAAACCGGAAAATTAAAACAACAATATAAATGGATTCAGTCGCAAATATAATTTTATATTTCATTGTGGCCATAGCGATGGTGACGTTCTCGGTGATGACCGTGACGACACGTAAGATTCTGCGTTCGGCCACATATCTGCTGTTT